>NZ_JBHZAV010000184.1:0-18410 GCF_042754445.1 Embleya sp. NPDC059213 | reverse complement strand
GAGACCCCGCCCGGGCCGGGCCACCGGGACCCGGCCGCCCGCGCGGCCCGGTCCCGGGCGGGCTATTCGACGGTGCGGATGGCGCCGGACGGGCACAGCCGGCCGGCCTGGCGGGCGCCGCGGTGCAGCGCGGCGGCCGGATCGGGGGTCAGGACGGTGACCAGGCCGTCGTCGTCCTGGTCGAAGACCTCGGGGGCGGTCAGTGCGCACAGGCCGGCGCCGACGCACACGGTGCGGTCGGCGCTGACGTGCAGGCCGGTCGCCTTCGCGTCGCTCACCAGGTGACCGGGAGTTCGTTGACGCCCTGGATCGTGGTGCCCGGGCGCAGCGTCAGTTGTTCGATCGGAACGGCCGTACGCAGGGTCGGAATGCGCTCGAACAGGGCGGTGAGGATGATCTCCAGTTCCAGGCGGGCCAGGTTCTGCCCCAGGCACTGGTGCACGCCGTAGCCGAAGGCGATGTGCTGGTGGGCCGAGCGGCGCACGTCGAAGGTGTCCGGGTCCTCGAACACCGAACCGTCGCGGTTGGCGATGGAGTTGGTGACGACCACCCCTTCGCCGGCCCGGATGAGCTGACCGTCGATCTCGATGTCGGCCGTGGCGAACCGGCCGCCCGCGAGGTCGGCGATGGCCAGGTAGCGCAGCAATTCCTCGACGGCGCCCGACACGAGCGTGGGATCGGCGCGCAACGCGGCGTGTTGATCGGGGTGTTCGAGGAGGGTGATCACGCTGAGCGAGGTCATCGACGCGGTGGTCTCGTGACCGGCGACGAGCAGCAGGATCGCGGTCGAGATCAGCTCCTCCCGCTCGATCGCGCCGGTCGCGAGCTGTTCGGTGACCAGGGTGGACACCAGGCCCGGCCCGGGTTTCGCCTCGAAGGTGGTGACCAGTTCGTCCAGGTAGCGTTCGAGCCGGTCGCGTGCGGCGAGGGCGTCCGCGCCGTCGGTGGCCTGGAGCAGTCGCCGGCTCGCGTCCTGGAAGAAGTCGTGGTCCGCGTAGGGGACGCCGAGCAGTCGACAGATCACCATCGAGGGCACCGGCAGGGCGAACAACTCGACCAGGTCGGCGGGCGGGCCCGCGGCCAACAGGTCGTCGATCGCGCCGTGCACGATGCGCTCGACGTCCGGGCGCATGCCCTTGATCCGCCGGACGGTGAACTCGGCGATGGTCATCCGCCGCCGGGGGCCGTGCTCGGGCGGGTCCAGGCTGATGAATCCCGGGTGCCGGTCGCTCAGCGCGCGTAAGCGGGGCGAGGTCGCCGGGAAGTGGGGGTGGGTGCGGTCGGAGGACAGGCGTGGGTCGGCCAGCAACCTGCGGGCCGTCTCGTGCCGGGTCACCACCCAGACCGGACGGCCGTCGTACAGGGTCACCCGCTGCAACGAACCCGGTTGGTCGCGCAGCCTGTTGTAGGAGTCGGGGAGTCGGTAGGGGCAGGTTCGGTTGCTCGGGTAGGTGGGAGCCTGTCCGGTTCGAAAGGTCGCAGCGGTCTCGTTCATCGATCCCCTCGCAGCCATCGCATGGATTGGGCATGGTTGGGCATGATCGGATTCGCCGATCGCATAGAGAACGAATGGTTCTCTGCTTGGGAGGCTAGGCTCCTCGATCAGGGAACGCAACGGTCTCTCCATGACTCAAGGGAGTCGAACTGTCACCCAAAGTCGGTCGGATCGCGGTCGAAGCGGCAATCGACCACCGCAAGGGGCCGCGTCGGCGCGGCGAGGAACTGGAGTCGGCCATCCTGACCGCGACCCTGGCGGAGCTGGTCGAGGTGGGCTACCCGGCCCTGACCATGGAGCGGGTGGCCGCGCGCGCCCGCACCGGCAAGGCCACGCTGTACCGCCGCTGGTGCGGTCGGGCCGAACTGGTCGTCGACGCGCTCAAGTTGCCCGGCGTGTCGGACGTCGACCCGCCCGACACCGGGGCGTTGCGCAGCGACATGATCACGCTCCTGGAGCGCATCTCCGCCAAACTGGCCGGTCCGCTCGGCGAGATCCTGCGCGGCCTGCTCGCCGAGACGGGTCGCGACGCCGAACTCGCCCGGCTGATCCACGCCCGCTTCCACACCGCCGGCCCCTCGTCGGTCCGGGCCATCCTGGAACGGGCGGTCGAGCGTGGCGAGATCGAGCCCACGATGCCGACCTCGCGCCGCGCCACGGTGGCGACCGACCTGCTGCGCAACGAGATCCTGCTGTTCGGGGCACCCGTCGACGACGCCGTCATCCGCGACATCGTGGACGACGTCTACCTGCCGCTGCTCCTGCGCCCGGCGCCGGGACACGGCCCCACGCGGTAGCAACACCCTCACCGCCGCGGGAGGTTGCGTCGTGCGCTCATTCCCCGGAGGGAATTGTTCGGGTCGCGCGGCGGTCGCAGGATTGCTTTCACGGCCCGCCGCGACGGGTGAGCCGGTCATCGTCGGAAGCAGGCACGAGGGCACGCGACCGCGCCTCGTCGAGGAGTACGGGAGTAACCACCATGTCGGACACCACCACCACGACCCCGAGCACCGCCGAGGTCATCGCCCGGTTCAACGACGCGTTCACCACCCACGACCCGGCACTGCTGGTCGGTCTGGTCGCCGACGACTGCGTGATGGTGAGCGTGCAACCGGCCCCCGAGGGCACCCGCTACCAGGGCCTGGACGCATGCCTGGGGTTCTGGCAGGACCTGGCGGCGGACGCCGGTACCGACTTCGAGCCGCAGGACGTGTACGTGTTCGGGGATCGCGCGGTGATCAAGTGGCACGTGTCCTTCGGGGCCGGCCCGGTCAACGAGGTCTTCGGCGACGCACACGCGGACACCACGTGGGTGGCGGGCGTCAACCTGATGCAGATCCGCGACGGACGCATCGTCGAGGCCCTGGGCTACAGCAAGTCCCCGTGACACGTGCACTGCGGGCACAATGCGCTCATGACCACCGTGACGCGCTACCTGACCCCGGCCGAGACGGCGGAACGATCCGGCTTCAGCCTGGACACCCTGCGCTACTACGAACGCATCGGCCTGCTCTCCGACGTGGACCGGGCGCCCAGCGGCCACCGCCGCTTCACCGAGGACGACCTGCAATGGCTCGGCATCCTGCGCTGCCTGCGCGACACCGGCATGCCGATCGCGGACATGCGGCGCTACGCCGAACTGGCGCGCACGGGGGACAAGGAGTCGCTGGCCGAGCGGATAGCCCTGCTGGAACAGCACGACACCGCCGTCGAGCGACAGATCGCGCTGTTGCGCACCCAGCAGGGACACCTGCGGGGCAAGATCGACTGGTACCGCTCCATCCTCCCGGACTGATCAGCGAGGCCGCACACCTGCCGCCGACCGTCACCGCCGACCATGGGACGACACTGCTGGAGTACCGGCGCGCCCGTGGGCGACAGCACGTCCGGGACTGGTACGCCGGGCTGCGGATCAAGAAGTTTCCCGAGGATCTGCGCGTGTTCGAGCACGTGTTGTGGTCCGCCCGCGTGCAGGTGGTGGTGGAACCGGGCACCCATCTGGGCGGCTCGGCCCTGTGGTTCCGCGACCGGTTGCGTACCCAGGCCGGCTACGGGCGCGTCCCCGAGGCGATCCGGGTGATCTCGGTGGACCTCGACCAGGACCGCGCCGCCGGGCTGCTCCGGGCCGCCGATCCGGCCTTCGACCGGGAGATCACCCTGGTGGCCGGCGACGTCACCGACCCGGGGCTCGCCGACCGCGTCGCGGACCTGGTCCCGCCCGGTGCACGTTGCCTGGTGGTGGAGGACACCCTGCACGAATACGCCACGACCATCGCCGCGCTGCGCAACTTCGCGCATCTGGTCCCGACGGGCGGGTTCTTCGTCGTCGAGGACGGCATCGTCGACGACCCGGACCTGTGCCCGCAGGGCATGCCGGGCGGCGTGTTGCCCGCCGTCGCCGACTGGCCGGCCGGCGAACAGGGCAGCGCCTTCACCACTCGGCGCGACCTGGAACTCCACGGCGTCACCAGCCACCCGCACGGGTGGCTGCAACGGACCGCGCACGCCTGCTGATCCGCCGCGGCGCCCCCGCTGCCGGTTGCCGGCCGGGTGCGCGCGGCGCGGCGGGCACGAACGGCATACCGCGACGGGTGGAGTCGGCGCGGGGTATACCGCCGGGGTTCGATCCGGTTGTCATCCGAGGGGGGAATGTCGAGCCGGCGCCGGTTCCCTAACGTTGTGCTCGGCCGGGCGGCGTCGAAGGACGCCGGGCGGTGGCGCGGGGTGGTCGACGGGAGACGGAAGCGCGGTGCGTGCGGTAGGACGTGGACGCGGCGCGGGGTACGGGGGCTCGGGCGACGGGGGTTCGGTGCGGACCACCGGGATCCGTCCCGCCTTCCGTCGACCGTCGCCGGCCCGGCGTGAACGAGCCGGGCAGAAACGAACGGGTACCGCCCACCGGGCGGCGGAGCCGGAGGCCCAGTGTTCGGCGACAGGCCGCGCGGCTCGCGCCGGGAACGGCCCGGGCGTGGCCACGTCCGGGTGCTGATCCGGCGCCCGGCCCCGGGGGTGGTCGACGCGATCCTGGCGGTGGCGATGGCCGCCGGGGGGTGCGTGGCCGGGCAGCAGTTCCACCCCGACGGATGGGCGCGCTTCGACGCGACCGCGTACCTGCTGACCTGCGCCCTGGTGTTGCCACTCGCGCTGCGCCGGCGCGCTCCGGTACCGGTGCTGATCGCCTCCGGGTCGATCTACGTGGTGTACCTGGCCGCCGGCTACCAACCTTCGTTGAACTTCTGGGCGCCGGTGATCGCCCTGGTGACCGTGGCCGGCCTGCGGCCGCCGCGGAGCGCCGCCATGGGGGCCGGGTTCGTCGCCGTCGTGGTCGCCTACAGCGGGGTGCGGGGCAGGTTGGGGCTCGCGCTGGTGCTCGCCCAGGCCGTGCTCGTCCCGATGTTCGCGCTGGTGATCGGCGACGCCATCCGCAGACTCGCGCAGCGCAATCGACAACTGATCCTGCTGACCGCACGATTGGAACGCGAACAGGAGGAACGCGCCCGGCGGGCGATCGTCGACGAACGGGTCCGGATCGCCCGGGAGTTGCACGACGTGGTGGCGCATCACATGTCGGTGATCACCGTGCAGGTGGGCCTGGCCTCGTACGTCTTCGACTCCGATCCGCGCGCGGCGCGTGCCGCGCTGGACGTGATCGGGGAGGTCGGGCGGGACGCGTTGGACGAGATGCGCCGGTTGTTGTCGCTGCTTCGGGTCGACTTCGACGAGGACGGCGGGGGCGCGGACCGGCGGGCCGACGGCGTCGACGGCGCCGCCGATCCGATGCCCGGGCTGGACCGACTCGCCGAGCTGGCCGAGCGCATGGGCACGGTCGGGGTCACCGTCGCGCTGACCACCGAGGGCGTGCCGAGGCACCTGGCCCCCGGCCTCGAACTGTGCGTCTACCGCATCGTCCAGGAGGCGTTGACCAATGTGGTCAAGCACGCCGGGACGCCCCGCGCCGACGTCCGGATACGGCACCTGTCCGACCGGCTCTGCGTCAGCATCGCCAACGACGACGCGCGCGCCGACGCACCCCGACCGCAGGCCGGCCCGGGCACCGGCCACGGCCTGATCGGCATGCGGGAACGAGCCAAGATCCTCGGCGGCACGCTCACCGCCGGCCCATGCCCGGACGGCGGCTTCCGCGTGCACCTGACCCTGCCCCTGAGCACGTCGCCACCGCCGCCGGGCGGCTAGGATCCCCGATTTCCCCCGGCGGCGACCGTCGTGGGGTCAGACCCGGACCGCGGTGCCCGGGAGGGCGTCGAGGCACAGGACGCCGTCCTGCACCACGGGTACACCGCCGACCAGGACATGGGCGTAGCCGGTGGACGGGCGCGTGCTGTGCTCGTAGGTGGCCTGGTCGGTGACGGTGTCCGGGTCGAAGACGATCAGGTCCGCGTCGCAGCCGGCCTGCACCCGCCCCTTGCGCCGCATCGAGGGCACGCTGTCCTGGAGGATGCGCGCGGGCCCGAAGCTGCTGCGCGCGACCGCGTCCATCAGGGTCAGCGCGCCCTGTTCGCGCACGTAGCGGCGCAGCACCTTCGAGAAGGTACCCGAGGTGCGGGGGTGGGTCATCGCGCTCGGCGGCAGCGGCCAGGCCATCGGGTCGGCCGGCCCGTTCGTCCAGGTCAACGGCATCGCGTCGGAGCCGACCACGCTGTCCGGATGCAGCAGGGCCCGGTCCACGAACGCGCGATCGTGCGGGTCGGTCTCGTCCAGGAAGTGCACGACGGCCAGGCCGCCCGGGTCCTTGGCGCGCAACTCGCGCAACCGCGCGGCATCGGCCGGGCGTTCGCCGGTGGGGGCGTAGACGATGTCGGAGGGTTTGATGTCGGCCCAGCCGAGGTTCTCGGGGGCGAGGAAGGCCGCGCCGATGGCCGTCATCCCGGCGCCGTAGGGGTAGACCTCGGTGGAGACCCGGCCGCCTTCGGCGCGTACGTCGTCCATCAGCCGCATCACCCGGTCGCTGTGCCGCAGCGACGTGGACTGCACGTGGCAGTAGTGCGCGTGCACACCGGTCTCGGCCGCCGCGCGGGCGATCTCCTCGGCGCCGTCGACGAGGGTGTGCTCGTCCTGCTCGACCAGGTTGCGGGCGTGCGTGTACGTCGGGCGGCCCGCATCCGCGGCCAACCGCGAGACCGCCAGGTATTCCTCGGGCTTGACCCGAGGCGCGTAGCCGACCACGATCCCGATCCCGAGCGCCCCGGCGGCGAGGTCCCGGCGCAGCAGTTCGAGCAGTTCGTCCACCTGGCGGTCGTCCGCCTCGCGCTGCCACGCGGTCGTGCCGAGCTGGGCGAGCGCGACGCCCATGCCACCACCGTGCGGAAGCCCGCCGACGGCTGTCATCCGGGCCTGGCACCAGGACGCGGAGAAGCCGTAGTTGAGTGGCCGGCCCTCGGCGCCCGCCTGCCGATAGCCCTCGTCGACCGGCGACAGGCCGGCTTCCAGGTCGAGCGCGGTGGTGACCCCGTCCAGGGCCTGGAGCCGGTGGCCGGCCACGTCGTGCGAATGGCTGTGCATGTCGATGAAGCCCGGGGCCACCACCAGACCTCGCGCGTCCAGCGTGCGCAGGCCGGTCAGTGGCTCCCGGGAGACGGCGCTGATCGCGCCGGCGGTCACGCCCACGTCGGCGATCGCGTCGAACCCGGTTTCCGGATCGAGCACGCGACCGCCCCGCAGTACGAGGTCGTGGGTCCCGGACGGCACAGCGGCTGATGGCGTCATGACACGAGAGCGTAGGCACTGCGATGCCGCGGCGGATCCGTCCGGGCGACCGAAATCCCGGGCGCGTCTTCGTGTACTCCGACCAGCACATCGCGAGCGGGATCGCGATAGCGCGCGAGTGGGACCGGTCGTGGCGGGCCGGCTACCGCGCCGCGTCCAGTCGGGCGCGCTGGTCCGGGGACAGTTCCAGGTCCACCGCGGCCAGGTTCTCCGCCAACTGCTCGACCGAGGAGGCGCCGGCGAGCGGGACGATCGGCAACGGGCCGCCCGACTGCCAGGCCAGCACCACCTGGTTCACCGTGGCCCCGGTCTCCTTCGCCACCTCGCGCAGCACCGCCAACCGCGCGGGTGTGCCCGGGTGGTCGTAGTCCGGCGGCAGCGGCTTGTCCGCGCGCTCGTAGGCACCGCCCAACAGCGGCGAGTAGGCGACCAGGGTCAGCTCCGGCTCGGCCCGCAGGTAGCCGAGCAGGTCGGGGCCGGCGTGCCCGAGGCTGCCGTCCGGGAACAGCGCGTCGGGCATGTCGTAGCGGGGCCGCAGGTGGCTGTGCTGGTACTGCAACACCTCGTAGCCGGGCACCCCGGCCGCCGCCGCCAGCGCGCGGGCCCGCTCCACCCGCCACATCGCGTGGTTGCTCACGCCCAGCAGCCCGACCGTGCCCTCCAGGACCAACTCGCCGAAACCCTCGACGGTTTCGCGCAGCGGCACGGTCCGGTCCTCGATGTGCGCGTAGAGCAGGTCGAGCCGATCCACGCCCAGTCGTTCGCGGCTGCGCTCGGCCGCCTCGCGGATCACCTTCGCGTACCGGACCTCGGGGTTGTCGAGGAAGCCGGTGCCCGGTGCCAGTGGGGCGGCGCCGAGCTTGGTGGCGATCACGATCTCGTCGCCGACGCCGCGGCTGCGCCGCCAGCGCCCGAGCAGCGCCTCGCTCTGGCCGCCGACGCCGCCGTCCTCCCAGAACGCGTAGTTGTCGGAGGTGTCGATGAAGGTGCCACCGGCCTCGACGTAGTGGTCCAACACCGCGAAGGAGGTCCGCTCGTCGGTCCGGGTGCCGAAGAGCATCGCACCGAGCGCGAGCACGCTCACCTCGCGCCGGGTGCTCGGATCGCTGCCTATGGTGCGGTACTTCATGGGTTTTTCCTCCCGTTCCGGGGCCCGTCGTCTCGGGCCCGGAACGGGAGTCAACTACCTGGAGCGCACTCCAGGTCAACCCACGACGGCGAAACGCGCGGCGCCGGTGCGCCGGCCGCGCGCTTCGCGTCGTCGTACGGGCCTCCTTCGGTCGGTCGTCGGATTCGTCGGTCGGCACGCGTCGGGGAGGTCAGCTCACGCGGAAGCCGTGCTGCCGGCCGAGGCGGGTCAGCGAGCTCTGGCCCGGGATGCCGTCGGCGTCGGTGCCGGAGAAGCCCAGCCGGCGCTGGTAGGCGGCGTACGCCCGGATCGTCGCGGTGCCGTAGGACCCGTCGACCAGGCCGGACGCGAGCAACCCCTCGGCCTGGAGCGCCTGTTCGACCAGCAGTACGTCGGTGCGATGCGCCGCGGCGCCCTGTGCCGCGGGCGGGTCGAGCCGGGCCGAGTCGATCACGTTCGCGAGGGCGACCGAGGGTCTCCCGGTGCTCGGCGCGCCGCCGCGCGGATCGTGCGGATCCGCGGTGGGTGGGCATCCGTCCGGAAAACGGGGCGCGAGATAGCCGGTCACCCGCGGATCGGTGCGGCGGAACGTGTGCGAGTACACGCCGTTGCCCTGGCCCGCGTCGCCACCGGTCGGGATGGTGTTGCCGCCCTTCGTGTAGACGTGCACGTCGTCGAAGCGCACCACGATCTCGGTGTGCGCCCCGTTGCCGAAGTCGACCCACGCGCCCCAACTCGGGTACTCCGACCACTGATTGCGAGCCCGCGCCCAGTCGGCGAACGCGGACACGTTGTCCACCTTGGGCACCAGGTGGGCGAGACCGACGTCGTTGTACATGCACCAGTCGAAGATGACGCACCACGGGACGCCGTCCTCGCCGAATTCTCGGCCCCACTTGGTGTGATTGTCGTACCCGTCCTGGGCGTCCCAGCCCTCGTAGACACCCTCGGGGACGGCTTGCAGATGTGCGATCAGGTCGTCCCATGTAGCCATGGACGCCCCCCATTTCACGTTTCACGCCGGGCGGAACGTATACACGACGGCCGAGACGGGAGGCCCCGTTCCGGTGGGCCCGGCCGCACCTCGGGCGCACCCCGCGACCGGCACGAGGCGCACAATGACGTCGATTCGGTCATACCCTGTGACCTGCGATGCGTACCACGAGTGTATGTTCGATGACGATCAGTAGTCGGATTATCGTATGATCACACCGGCCGTTGTCGAAGGGTTCCCGAATTCCTCCCAGGAATATGGGATTTCGCGGGTCCCGAGGTCGGCGCGAGGATGGCCGCAGCGCGTTTCGCGACCAGTGGACCGCGCGGCTCGCCCGCGGGGGGTGCCGAGCGTGCGGCCGAAGGGGGAGTACGCCGCGCCGCCGGCAGGCGACGGAGGCGAGGGCGGACGCGAACGCCGATGACGCGCGCGGTCGGTGCAGGTGCGCTGGGGCCACCGAACCACCCGATCCGCGCCGCTCGGCCCGCGCCCGCTCTCGCCTTCGCGGTGCGTCGTGCCCGGCCTACAGTCCCGAGGAGCCGGGGCCGGCAGCCCCGGTGCTCACGCGCCGGGTGCGGGCCAAGGGGCCTGCCAGGGCCAGGGGATCGCGGTCTCCAGTTGTGCCGCGAGTTGCAGGAGTACGGCTTCGGCGCCCATCCGGCCGCCGATCTGCACGCCGACCGGCAGGCCGGCCGGGTCGAATCCGGCCGGGACGCTCGCGGCGGGGAGGCCGCAGATGTTGAAGACCTGGGTATAGGTGACGGTGGCCGGTGCGTTGCGGATCATCGATGCCGGATCGGCCGTGTCCAGGACGCCCAGGCGGGGCACCGGGACGGCGACCGTGGGGCACAGCCAGATGTCGAACTCCGCGAAGAAAGGGGCTATTTGGCGGCCGGTCCGCTCGGCGGTGCGCAGCGCGCGGTGCAGGTCCACGGCGGTGCTGCCGGCCAGGCGGTCGTGCAGGAAGCGGGTGAACGGCTCCACGTCGTCCTCGGCCAGGTCCCGACCCAGCACGGTGAGGCGGTCCTGGATCTGCGCGGCGACCGAGGCGGCCATCACCACGCCCGCCGCCCGGGACGCGGCGGCGGCATCCCAGGCGGGCGCGGCCTCCTCGACGTGGTGTCCCAGGTCGGCCAGGACGCCGGCGACCCGGGCCACCGCGTCGACCGCGGTGGGGTGGTCGGCCGCGCTGCCGGGGGTCACGCCGATCCGGAGCCGGCCGGGTGGGGTGCGCAGGGCGGCCAGGAACGATCCCTCGCTCGGCGGGGGCAGTTCCGGGTGGGCGTCCCCCCACCTGGGTCCGGCCACCGCGTCCAGGAGCGCGGCGCTGTCCCGGACGGTCCTGGTCACCGCGTGGTTGGCCGCGAACGGATATGCGAGCGCGCCCTCCCCTTGGTCGTCGGGGACCCGCCCTCGGGACGGCTTGAGGCCGAACAGGCCGCAGTAGGAGGCCGGGATGCGGGTCGAGCCGCCGCCGTCGTTGGCGTGCGCGACCGGCAGGATGCCGGCGGCGACCGCGGCTGCGGATCCGCCGGACGAGCCGCCCGCCGAGTGTGAGGTGCGCCAGGGGTTGCGGGTGGGGCCGTGCAGGCGCGGTTCGGTGCTGGAATTCTTGCCGAATTCCGAGGTGTTCGTCTTGCCGATCAGGACCAGGCCGGCGCGCCGGTAGCGGGTGGCCAACTCGCCGTCCCGCTCGGCGATCGCGTCGGCGAACAGGCGTGAACCGTTGGTGGTGGCCAGGCCCGCGATATCGCAGCCGATGTCCTTGAGCGCGAACGGCACGCCGCGCAGGGGGCCGTCGGGCAGGCCGCGGTCGATCTCCCGACGTGCCTGGTCGAGGCGCGTCGACACGACGGCGTTCACGACCGGGTTGCGCGTGGCGACGCGCGCCGCCACCGCGTCCAGGAGCTCGTGCGGGGAGAGGTGGCCGGTCCGGACCAGGTCGGCCAGGCCGACCGCGTCGTGTCGGTCCAGGAGTTCGTCGGTGTCCATTCGGGCCCCTGTGAATTCGGAGAATTGCGTCCCGGAGAAGTTAACTAGCGCGAGTTAAATTGACAAGATGCAAAGCGTGGGGAATTGATTCATCAGGCTTCGGCGGATCGGTCGGGGCCGGTCCCGGGTGTCGCCGGGGCGCAGGGACGTCGGGGCGCAGGGACACGTCGGGTCGCCGGGGCGGCGGGTTACCGCGAGGGAACGGGGGCGGGCTACCCGGCCTCGCGCCCATCCTCCCGCACCTCGTCGTGCGCCTCGCCCCGCACCTCGTCGCTCACCGGGGCGGTCACCGCCGCGACCCCGACGTCGATCAGGTTGGCGACGAATCGGGGGTGGGACAGCGGGAAGTCGCCCGGTGCGCGCCCCTCGGCCAGCGCCCGGGCCCGCGCTCCCGAGGCGCGCGCGACGAACGCCGCGACCAGCAGATCGCGTTCGCGTCGCACGTCCGCCGGGATCCCCGGGCAACGACGGGCCAACTCGCGGTGCGCCTCGTCCGCGCCGCCGCGCCGCGACAACTCCCGTACTTCGGCGGTGGACCACACCTGGTTGGTCACCTCGGCATGGATCCGCAGGTGCGCCCGGTCCCGCCAGTCGCCGATCAACAGGTCGGCGATCGGCCGTACCAAAGCCTCGATCACGGGCCGCACGGCGGTCGGCGATTCGGTCATCGCGGCCGAGAGCAGGGCCAGGCGCCGTTCCCGGATCCGCTCGACATGATCGTCGAGGATCACCCGCAGGATCCCGTCCAGGTTGCCGAAGTGGTACACCAGCGCCGCCGTGTTCCGCTGACCCGCCGCGCGCCCGATCTCGGCCCGGGAGACCGCACCGACGCCGCGCTCGGCGAACAACAGGGTGGCCGCGTCGATCAGCTTCCGCCGCGTCGGCTCCGGATCAGGCGCCACAACCCACTCCCCACCGGTCACCGAGGCACCCAGGCCCGGGTCGACGAACCACCACGGCGCCCCGCCAGGACCCCGAGGCGCCCCACACGATATCGACCCACCGACCCACCCGACGCCCGCACCCGACGCCGGCAGCCGACGACCGCTTCGGGGTCAGCCCGCCCAGGCGGGTTCGCTCGGCGGCAGGGGTACGTCGGCGACGACGCGGAAGCCCCCTTCGGGGCGGTGCCCGGCCTCCAGGGTGCCGCCGTGCAGGGCCACCCGCTCGCGCATGCCCATCAGGCCGTAGCCGCTGCCGCTGATACCGCTCGGCGGCGCCGAGCCGCCCACACCGTCGTCGAGCACCTCCAGCACCACCCGATCGGCCAGATGCCGCACCCGGACCGACGCCCGCGCGGCCCCCGAGTGCTTGCGCGTGTTGGTGAGCGCCTCCTGCACGATCCGGTACAGGGTCAGCCCGGTCGCGGGCGACAACGCCTGCCGCTCGCCGAACTCCTCGTACTCGATCGGCAGGCCGGCCGCGCGCGACTCGGTGATCAGCCGGTGGATCTCGGGCATCCCCGGCTGCGGCTCCGAGGGCGCCTCCTCGGGGTTCTCGGTGCTGCGCAGTACGCCGAGCAACTGGCGCATCTCGCCCAGCGCGGTGCGCCCGGACGCCTCCAGCGTGAACAGCGCCTCGCGGGCCGTTTCGGGATCGCGCTCCAGGGTCGCCCGGGCGCCTCCCGACATCAGGTACATCGTGGTGATGTGGTGCGCCACGATGTCGTGCAACTCCCGGGCGATCCGCCGCCGTTCCTCGGTCACCGCCCGGTCCGCGCGCAACTGCCGGTTGATGGCCAGTTGTTGCTGCCACTTGGCGGTGCCGATGCCGACCGTGACCACCAGGACGGCGCCGCCCAGGCCGGACGCGATCGACTGGCTCAACGGCTCGCCGGTGGCGGGCAGCGCCCGCAACAACTGGGCCGCCACCGCCTGGCCGGCGGCGAGGCCGATGTCGAGAGGTGGGCGAAACCGGGCCACGGTGTACAGCGCGATCATCAGCGCACATCCGAAGCTGTGCGTGGCCATGTCGGTAGCCAGGACGAAGACCGCCTGGATCAGCGCCACGGCGGTCAACACCTGCATCGGATACCGGTGTCGCGCGAGCAGGGCCACGGCACCCACGATCGCCGATCCGAACCCGATCACCGCCGTGGCCGCGCCGGCGGAGCCGGCCCCGGAGGTCGTGACGAAGGCGAGCGAATCGAGGGCGACGGAGGCGATCACGAGCATCAGGTCGTTGCGGTACGCGAAAGGGTTCGCGAACCTGCGCCGCACTCGTGCGTGCGTCCCCGCGCCTCGGCTCGCGGTGATGACCCTGCCGGGTAGTGCCGAGGCCGCCGGCGGGTGGTCGGACCCCATTCTCGGGTCTCCTTAGCTGATGGTCGGTGGTCGAATGGTTGGTGGTCGGTGGTCCGGGCATGGAGCCGCCTTCTCCATTCCATCGGGTCCGGTGATCGCGGCACACCACCGCAGTGACGATCTCGACCCCGGACCCGAGTCCTGCTTCACGGCGATCTCGGGACCGGGGTACCGGTCCGGCGCGTCCCCGGGCCGGCGGGCATCCGGGTCCGGCTGTGCATGATCGAGAGTCGGTCGGGAAGTCTGAATATCCGGATTTTTCGCCGGGGTACGATCCCCCGCATCCCGCCCGATCCGATCCCGCACGAGGCGTCCTCGGTGTGCCAACCCCGGGGCCGGGTCGCGGGTGTCGAGCAGCCGGGCGATCCCGTCAAACCGTTGCATCCGGAGGGACATCATGGACACTCGTCGCCGGCTGACCGAGGCATTCGACACCTGGTCCGCGTGGGCCGACGCGCGGGCCGGCGACGGAGACCGTTTCGAACCGCACCTGGTGGACCTGGCGGCGCGGCTGCGTGGCGGGCGGCCGTCGCCGGTCCGGACCGGGGATCCGGTCGAGCCGCCGCATCGGGCCGCGCTGATCGGCCGGCTCGCAGCCACGCTCGTCGAGGCCGGGGAGGGGATCGGCGACGGCGATCCGGGCGCGGCCTCGCCGGCGGAGGAGGTCGTCGCCGAACTGGCGGCGATGTTCGGCCTGCCCTGCGCGTACGGCCGGCTGACCTCGGGCGGTGCCATGGCCAACCTGGAGGCGCTCCGGCTGGCCCGCGAGGCCCACCCCGAACGCGGCATCGCACACGGCACGGACGGCTACCCCGCACACGAACGCAGGTGCGATGTGCTGCGCGTGCCGGCGTACCCGGTCCGCACCGACACGGCCGGTCGGATCGACGTCGACGCGCTCGCGACGCTATTGGCCAAGGAACCCGTCGGCACGCTCGTGGTCGGCGCCGGCACCGCCACGCTCGGCGCGGTCGACCCGATCGCCGACATCCTGGCGCTGTGCCGCGAGCACGACGTGCGGGTACACGTGGACGCCACCCACGGCGGGTTCTTCACCCTGGTGGTCGACGCGGACGAACTGCGCGACACCCCCACCGCCCGGCACCTTCGCGCGATCGCCGACTGCGACTCGGTGGCCGTGGACCCGCACCGACGGGGGCTGCACCCGCACGCGTGCGGCGTACTGCTGGTCCGCACCGGCGACCGCCCACATGGGGGCACCCACCCGGGTGAATCCGGCCTCGATCAGGCTCCTTCCGACGTCACCGCGGCGGCCCTGTGGCTGACCCTGCGCGCCCTGCCGCCGACCCCCGACGGCCTGGGCCGGCTGCTCGCGGGCAGACTGCGCGACACCCGCCGCTGGCGCGACCTGATCGACGGCGAGCCGGAGCTGATGCTGTATCAGGAACCGGAACTGGACATCCTGACCTACCTGGCCCTGTCCGGCGAACCCCGTCCGCGGCTGTCCTCCGTCGCGACCGCCAGCCGGCACATCGTGCACACCGACCCGGCGGATGCCGAACACCCCGTCCACCTGAGCATGCTGCACGTGCGCGTCCTGGACTTCCTGGGCCGACACCCGCGCGCGGTCGCCGACCGCAACGACACCCACATCCTGCGCAGCGCCCTGCTGGGCGCGGACTGCGCCGGCCACGTCGACCCGGCCCACCACCGGATCGCCACCCTGGCCGACACCGCACCCCGCCGGCCCGCGGCTCCGGACCGGCGGGCACGACGCACGCCCCTCGAAACACCGGCCTGACCTCGGCCCCGCCCCGCCTGCGACGGCGGGCGCGGAGGACCCACGGCGACCCGCCGGCGAGGTCGGCCGGCCCCTCGGCGCAGGGGCGGGACGCGGGCGAGGGGCGGCGCGGAACGGGAGCCGGATCGTGCCGGCTCCCGGGGCTCAGGCGTTGCGGGTCGGCACGTCCGGCGTGTTCGTGGCCGGGCCCCAACTGGCAAGCAGGCGCAGGTTTTCCGCCGTGGGGGAGCCCGGTCGGGCGTGGTACATGGTCAGGGATTGTTCCGAGTCGTCGGGTAGACGCAGTGATTCGAAGGACAGGTCCAGGTCGCCGACCAGCGGGTGGTGCAGGCGGATCGCGCCGTGGTGTTGTTCCCGGATGTCGTGCCTGGCCCACAGACTGCGGAACTCCCGGCTCTTGACCGAGAGTTCGCCAACAAGGGCGGAGAGGCGCGGGTCGTCCGGATGGCAACCCGCGTCCAGCCGCAGGGCGCCGACGATGTCGGCGGCCTTGGCCTCCCAGTCGACGAACAAGGCGCGCTGGTCCGGGCGCAGGAACACCAGCCGGGCCCAGTTGCGTTCCCGGGCCGGCAGCCGGTCCCAGTCGCCGAACAGCGCCGCCGCCATCGGGTTCCAGGCCAGGATGTCCGACCGCTGCCCGGTCACGTACGCCGGCACCCCGTCCAGGGCGGCCAGCAATCCCCGGAGTGCGCCCCGCACTTGCCTCTGCGGCGGGGGTTCGGTGCGCCTGCGGCGTTGACACCGGATCAGGTGGTCGAGGTACTCCGCCTCGGCGTCGGTCAACCGCAGGGCCCGGGCGACGGCGTCGAGGACCTCCTCGGACACGTTGTGGCCCCGGCCCTGTTCGAGCCGGGTGAGGTAGGCGACCGACACACCGGCCAACCGGGCCAGTTCCTCGCGACGCAGTCCCGGCACGCGCCGATGCCGCCCGGCCGAGTCGGCCAGGCCGACGTCCTCCGGACGCAGCCGGGCTCGCCGATTGCGCAGGAACTCGCTCAGTTCGGCGCGCGGATCGATCGGCTCGCCGCCGATTTCCGCCGCTCGTGTCACCTCCGCCGCTGCCTCCGCCTCCGTCGCCTGCGCTGCTGCCTCGGCCCGATCGTTCATGCCGCCCATTATCCGCAGTGCCGACTCCCACGAGGGCGGTCGAGCCTGACCCTGGCGGTGGTAGGACCACCGGTCGTAAGCCGAACAGGGGTCTGGGTGCCCCGGCCGCGCTGCGGCAGGCTCGGGGCACCCCCCGGTCGAGTCCTCCTCGGTCGAGTCGTCGGCGGGGCAACCGATCACGACCCGGGAGATCGCCATGAACACCGATGCCGTCCTGGCCGTACCGACCGACGCCGACCGGGCGCCGTCCACCGCGCCCTCTCCCCTGCTCGACCCGTACCACGGCCCCGCCCTGCAGCTGCCCAACCGCGTGGCGATGGCGCCGATGACCCGCTCCCGGGCCGACGACGCCACCGGCGTTCCGACGGCGATGATGGCCGAGTACTACACCCAGCGGGCCGCCGCCGGCCTGATCGTGAGCGAAGGAATCTGGCCGCATCGCCTCGGCAAGGGCGGGCCCGGCGTCCCCGGCCTGACCGATGCCGCCCAGGTCGAGGGCTGGCGCCGGGTCACCGGAGCCGTGCACGGCGCGGGCGGTCGGATCTTCGCCCAGCTCTGGCACGTGGGCCGGGTCAGCCACCCCGACCTCCTCGACGGCGAGCGGCCCGTCGCGCCGTCCGCCGTCGCCGTCGCGCACGGCGTCATCCACACCGCCGCCGGCCCGAAGGACTACGTCCGGCCCCGGCGGATGTTGCCGGGCGAGGTCGTCGAGGCGATCGAGGCGCACGCGGCGGCGGCCCGCAACGCCGTGGACGCCGGCTTCGACGGGGTGGAGATCAACGCCGCCTACGGCTATCTGCCGGCCCAGTTCCTCTCCGACAGCGCCAACCTGCGCACCGACGCCTACGCCGACCGGATCCGCTTCGTGGTCGACCTGGTCGAGGCCGTCGCCGCCGCGATCGGGCCGGGACGCACCGCGCTGCGCATCTCGCCGGACAACCGGCTGCACGACATCGTCGAGGCCGACCCGGCCCGGCGCTACCACCGATTGGCGGCCGCGCTGGACCGGATGGGCCTGGCCTACCTGCACGTGGTGCAGTCCGGGGAGTATCCGGCGCTGGAGGATCTGCGTCCGCGCTGGCGGGGCATGTTGGTGGGCAGCTACGACGGCCCCGAGCCCGGCGACCGCGAGCAGGCCGAACGGGCGCTCCGCAGCGGCCTCGCCGACGTCTACGCCTTCGGCCGGCTGTTCCTGGCCAACCCGGACCTGCCACAACGCATCGCCACCGACGCCAAACTCGCGACACCACGCGCGAGCGGGCTGTATGGGGGCGGGGCGGAGGGGTATTTGGACTATCCGGCGCTGACGGTTGGGTAGGTCCGGGTGGGCGGAGCCGGGTGGGCGGACCCTCGGGGTTGGGCGGACCCTCGGTTGGGCGGACCAGGTTGGGCGGACCCTCGGTTGGGCGGACCAGGTTGGGCGGACCCTCGGTTGGGCGGACTCGGGTGTGCGGACTCGGGTGTGCGGACCCTCGGTTGGGCGGACCAGGTTGGGCGGACCCGGTCGGGCCCGAGGGCGATGCGGCCCGGGCGGTTCGGTTGGGTTCGCCGGGGGCCTTTCCGGGTGGGGCGGGTGCTTTGTGGGCGGCGGTCGCGTCTTGGTGGGGTTGGGCGCGGGTGGCTCAGTGCTAAACGGTCGGCGTGGATCGGCGGAGGTGGTCCTGGTCCCGGGGTCACCGGCGGCCGGGAGCCCTGAGCTCTCCGGCGAGAGGTGGGTGTTGCTCGGCGGGAAAGGCGCCGGCAACGGCGGAACGGGTGGGCGCTTTCGTCGGGTCCGCCGGGGGACCTTTGCGAGTGGGTCGGGTGTTTGTGGCCTGCGGTTGCGTTTCGGTCGGCAGCGGGTGGCTCAGTGCTAAACGGTCGGCGTGGACCGGCGGAGGTGGGCCCGGTCCCACGGTCACCGG
>NZ_JBHZAV010000183.1:0-18527 GCF_042754445.1 Embleya sp. NPDC059213 | reverse complement strand
GTCGGGGGGGGGTGCCTTTTGGGGCCCCCGGGGTTGGGGGTGGGCGGCCCGGGGGGCGGGCCACAATGTGCCGGCGGGGCCCTTCTCTTGAGGAGAGTCTCGGCCGCCGGGGCCCGGATCCGGGTTCGAGTCCGGATCCGGGCTCGGGCCCGGGTTCGAGTCCGGGTCCGGTTCGGTGCGGGCCCGGGTTCGAGTCCGGGCCCGGTTCGTGAGGGCCCGGGTGGAGCGCGGGCCCGGGTTGGTGTCCGGGTACGTGTGCGAGTTCGTGGCCGGCCCCGGGTGCGCGGGGTGGGGTCGGGGTTCGTGGCCGGCCCGGGAGGGCGTGGCCCGGGCTCAGTCCAGGTCGCGCTCGCGCAGTGCGAACAGGCCCGCGGCCGGCAGCGCGAGGGCCAGGGCGAGCAGCCACGGATACGGCGTGGCCGTGACGTCGGCGCCGGGCAACTTCGGCAGGTGGCCGAACGGCGACACGTCCAGCACCGCCTGCGGCAGCTTGAGCGCCGGCCCCACCCAGCCGAGCGCGATCACCAGCCCGACCAGACCCCACACCGCCGCGGCGAGCCTCGGCAGCGCGCCGACGACCAGTACGGCAAGCCCGACCAGCACCCACACGGCGGGGAGTTGGGCCAGCGCGGCGAGCAGGATGCGTGGCAGCTCGCCGGACACGTCCCCGACGGTGAGCCCGTACGCCAGGCCCATCGCGAGACCGCCGGCGGCCAGGATCAGCACCGGGCCGGCGTACGCGATCAGCAGGTGCCCGCCCGCCCAGCGCAATCGGCCGACGGTGTTCGCCAGCAGCGGTTCGGCCCGGCCGTTCGTCTCCTCGTCGCGCAGCCGCAACACGGCACCGGCGCCGAACACCACGCAGATCAGGCCGAGCATGCCCACCATCGTGGACAGGAACGCGTCGGTCAGCGCCACATGGCCGCCCATCCGGCGGATCAGGTCGCGGGTCCCGGTGTTGTCGCCGACGATGTCCTGCGCGCCGTCGGCGATTCCGCCGAACACCGCGCCGGCCAGGGCGAAGCCGACCGCCCAGGCGCACAGCGTGCCGCGTTGCAGCCGCCAGGCCAGGCCGTACGCGCCGGCCAGCGACGCGGGTGCGTGTGCCGGCCCCGGGCGTGGTCGCACGAAGCCGGCGCCCAGGTCGCGCCGGTCCGCGAGGGTGTAGGCGAGTGCGACGCAGCCGGCGATCAGGCCGACCGGCAGGACCAGCACCCACCAGCGGTCGCCCGCGAACGGCCGCACGTTCTCGGCCCAGCCCAACGGCGAGGCCCACACCAGCGGATGGCTGCCCGCCGAGGCCGCCGCCCGGGCCGCGTCGCCCGAGGCGCGCAGCACGAACGCGGCGCCCAGGACGGCGCCGGCGATGCCCTTGGCCAGGCGGGCGTTCTCGGTGAGCTGCGCGGTCACCGCGGCGACGGCGGCGAACACCAGGCCGGACAGTGCGACGGCGAGGCCGAACGCGAGGGAGCCGGCCGCCGGTTGGCCCGCGCCGAGCAGGATCGCCGTGCACAGCACCAGGAGCAGCGCATTGGCCAGCGTGGCGGTGGTCAGCGCCGCGGTGAGCGGGGCCCGGCGGCCCACCATCGCCGCCGACAGGGCCTCCTGGCGGCCGGTCTCCTCCTCCTCGCGGGAGTGCCGGATCACGATGATCAGGCTCATCAGGCCGGCCAACAGCGCCGCGTAGCCGCCGATCCGCCACGCGGTGAGGGCGCCGTACGAGTCGCCGAACACGGCGCCGTACAGGGCCCGGAGCGAGCCGTTGGCGTTCATGTCCCGGGCCAGGTCGGCGCGTTCGGCGGTGGTGCCGTACAGGCCCTCCAGGGAGCGTTCGACGCTGGAGACGGTGCCGGCCAGGGCCGACACCCAGACCGGGAGCAGCACCCGGTCGCGGCGCAGCGCGAGGCGGATCAGGGTGCCGGTGCCGGCGAGGTGGCGGGGGCCGCCCGGGGCGGCGCCGCGCGGCAGCGGGAGGGCGGCGGTGGTCATCGCGCGGCCACCGCCGCGGTGTCGGTGTTGTTGCCGGTGCCGCCGTCCGTGTCCCGGGTGCGGTAGTGCCGCAGGAAGAGTTCCTCCAGCGTGGGTGGGCTGCCGGCCAGGCCGCGTACGCCGATCTCGGCGAGTTTGCGCAGCACCGGGTCCAGATGGTCGTTGTCCACTTGGAGCACGACGTGGCCGTTGCTCGCCGTCACGTCGTGCACGCCCGGGAGGTCGGCCAGGCCGTCGCCGGGACCGCGCAGTTCGGCGCGGACCGTGGTCCGACTCAGGTGCCGCAGTTCGGCCAGCGAACCCGACTCGACGGTGCGGCCGTTGCGGATGATGCTGACCCGATCGCACAGCGCCTCGACCTCGGCCAGGATGTGGCTGGACAGCAGTACGGTGCGACCGCGCTCGCGCTCCTCGCGCACGCAGTCCCGGAACACGTCCTCCATCAGCGGGTCCAGGCCCGACGTGGGCTCGTCCAGGATCAGCAGGTCCACGTCGGAGGCGAACGCGGCGACCAGGGCCACCTTCTGCCGGTTGCCCTTGGAGTAGGCACGGCCCTTCTTGGTCGGGTCGAGTTCGAACCGGGCCAGCAGGTCGGCGCGCCGGGCCGGATCCAGGCCGCCGCGCAGCTTGCCGTAGAGGTCGATCACCTCGCCGCCGCTGAGGTTGCGCCACAGGGTGACGTCGCCGGGGACGTAGGCGACTCGGCGATGCAGGGCCACGGCGTCGCGCCACGGGTTGCCGCCCAGGAGGCTGACGTCGCCGCGATCGGCGCGGATCAGGCCGAGCAGGACGCGGATGGTGGTGGACTTCCCGGCCCCGTTGGGTCCGAGGAAGCCGTGTACCTCACCGGCCGTGACGTGCAGGTCGAGGCCGTCGAGGGCATGGGTGCGCCCGAAGGACTTGTGCAGACCGGTGACGCTGATCGCCGTGTTCATGTTTCAGAACATACGCTTCTTTCAGGAACTTGTGAAGTTCGGAAAAGTCAAGAATCATGGCTGGACGATGCTCGGAAGAGCCCGAGCGGAAGGGGACCCGAATGCGAGACGACGGGCCGGCGCGCAACGAGGCCGAGGTCGCTCGGTACATCGAACGCTTCGCGAGCGAATTGGCCGATGCCGGCATGCAGCGGATGGCCGCGCGGGTGTTCGCCGCGCTGCTGGCAGCCGACTCGGCGAGCATGACGTCCGCCGAACTCGCCGAGTCGTTGCAGATCAGCCCGGCCGCGGTGTCGTCGGCGATCGCCTACCTGTCCCAGGTGCGGATGGTCCACCGCGAACGCGAGCCCGGCTCGCGTCGGGACCGCTACCGGCTGCACGACGAACTCTGGTACGAGACCTACGGCGAGCGGGACAAGCTCCTGTCCCGCTTCGAGGTCATCCTCCGCGAGGGCGCGACCGCCCTGGGCCCGGACACCCCCGCCGGCCTCCGAGCCCAGGAATCCGCCGAATTCTTCGCCTTCCTCCAGTCGGAAATCGTCGACATCATGGAACGCTGGCGAAACCGCCAGGGGTAGGCCGAAGGCCGGTTCGCCTCGGCCGGTCCGGCGCTTGAGGACAGGGTCGGCCGACCCCCGGCCCGGCCGGCGTTCGAGGCCGGGACGAGCCACGGGCGCGGCCCGCCGAGAGGCCGCTACCGCGTGCCGGGCGAAATCGGCACGTTCGGACACTGCGCGCCCAGCCGCTCCAGCGTCGCGAGTTCGGTGGCATCGACCGTCAAGTCGTACTTGGTCTTCACCGTCACCCAGTCCGTCAGGTACGTACACCGAGCCCCCTCGTACGGCGGCAGCCAAGTGCCCGGGTCCTGGTCGGACTTCGAGCGGTTGTACTTGGCCGTCACCGCGACCAGCGCCCGAGGCTGGTCCAGATCGTTCGCGTACTGCTCACGCTGCTTGGGCGTCCACGCGGACGCGCCGGAGTCCCACGCCTCGGCCAGCGGCACCATGTGGTCGATGTCCAGCCCGGACGCGTCGTCGACGTAGGCATCTTCGTAGTACGAGTACCAACGCCCGCCCGTGAGCGTGCACTTGGCGCCGATCTCGGGCGGCGTGACGGCCTCCTCGATGAGTACCTCCGCGCGCGTCGAACACCCGTCCTTGTCGGCGTCGATCCAGTGCCGGAACGCGTCCCGGTCGTAGCCGGAGCGATCCTCGTCGGCCACCCGCAGCGCCGTGATCGCATCCCGGAGCGGAGTTTGCACGCCGACCTCGGTGACCCCCGTCGCCCCCGTCGTCCGCGCCGCCGCGCTCGTCGCCGGGGCGAACAGCAGCGCACCCACGCTTGTCGCCGCCACCACCAGCGCGGCCGTGCGTCGTCCGGCCGTGATTCCCGTGTACGTCATCGCTTTGCCCCAGAGTCGCCGTGTCAGGTCCGCTCTTGTTGTAGCGATTTGCCTGCACAAGATCGGCAACGCGGCGGTTGTTCCACTCGAAAGAGTGGCCCGGATATGGCCATTCGCCGGTAGGTCCGCTCCGGACGCCCGGCGCGCGGCTTCGATAGTCTCGCCGCCGTCGGGGGCGGCCGGCCCCGGCCGCCGGTGCGAACGAAGGGATCACCATGGGCGACGTCGCCGGGTTCGCGGACATCTCGCCGACCACCCTCGCCGATCTGCTCGGCCGCGCCCAGGTGATGGACGTCGGCATCCATCCGCTGTGGCCCTCGATGCCGCGCGTCGCCGGCCCGGCGTTCACCGTGCGGTGTGCGAGGGGGGACAACCTGATGTTGCACGCGGCCATCCACCGCGCCGAGCCCGGTTCGGTCGTCGTGGTCGAATCGGGCGACGTGGACCACGCGTTGGCCGGTGGCAACGTGTGTGCCGTCGCGCAACGTCGCGGGATCGCCGCGTTCGTGGCGGACGGGCTGATCCGGGATCTCGGCGAGGTGCGCGCGATGGGCTTTCCGGTGTTCGCGCGGGGCGTCATCCCGATTCCGGGGACGAAGCAGGCCGTCGAGCCGTTCGGCGGGCGCGTACGGTGCGGCGGGGTGTGGGTCGAGGCCGGCGACGTGGTGGTGGCCGACGAGGAGGGCGTGGTGGTCGTACCCGGCGCGCGTCGCGAGCAGGTACTCCGGGACGCCCGGACGAAGTCGGCGCAGGAGGCCGACGAATCGCTCGACACGTGGGAGGCGGCGCACCGGGCCCGGATCGAGGCGCTTTTGGCCGAGCGCGGCTTCGAGGGCTGAACGGCCCACCCTCGTGCACGACTTCCGACACAAGCGCGCCATCGACCACCGGAAGCGTGGCGTGTCGCGGGCCGTGTCGCGTTGCTGTCGTGGATGTGGCGGCCGTGTTTTCGGGGGCGGGCGGTGGGAGAGGGATTCCGGTAGCGCGGTGGTGTCGTCCGGTGTGGGGCCGGGTGGGGGCGCTGTTCGGGGGTGGGGCGGGGTCGTGCGTCGGGCGTTCGCGAGGTCGGGTTCGGTGGTCGGTCGACGGCGTGCAAGGACGGGCGCGCCGCGACGGCGATCCGGCGGCGGGTGCCTGTTGCATCGTGGGGTCGACGCCGTTCGGGTTCCCGTCCACCCGGAACATTTTCGGTACGCCCGCCGCCCCGTGTCCTCGGTCGCCGCGGTTGGGGTGTCGCTCGATTCGGCGATCCGCCGCGGCCGCCGGCGGCCGCTCCTGTCACACCCGGCCCGCGGGGTCGTCGCGCGTGTTCGCCCGCATCGCGGGAACGCCGAAACAGGGAGGCTCGACCGTGTTACTGAACTACGAGATCGTCACGGATCCCATTCCTTTGTTGGCCCGGGCGGGGACACCGGCGGTGGGAACGGTGTACGTGATCGTCTCCAACGCCAGTTCGAACTGGGTGTCCTGGTCGTTCATCGACATCGAAGTGCCTGTCGGCAACGGCGCGGGTGACCTGACGCCGGACCGTACCAAGATCGTGCCGGGCATCGAGCACGATCCGTTCGATTTCGGAGAGACGCCGACGTTCAAGTGGGACCAGACGCAAGGCGCCTTCCGGGCGCAATTCCCCGGAGGAGTCGACATGGTCGACTTCAGGTCCCTGGTTCTGACGCTGAAGAACTTCCCCGTCTCCGAGGCGGAGGGCCTGGCCCGGCTGAAGATCACCGAGGTCGCCTCGGGCGGCGAGGGCAACCAGCCGAAGGACAGGCGCGGCCTCGTCCTGGGAGTGCTGAAGAAGGCCCCGCAGATCCCGATCAACTTCCGCCCCGAGAAGACCCTCGTCGACGACGGCAACAAGGTCGTCCTGCGGTGGGACGGACCCGGCAGCCTCGCCTACACGATCCAGGGTCCGGACGGCCCCCCGGAAACCGTCACCCGCGCGCCGGGCACGATCGACTGGCAGTGGTCCCCGAAACCGGGCACGGGACCGAAACGCGACGCCACCTACACCCTGACGGCCAAACCCGCCGACCCACAGCAACCGGCATACGTCCTCACCACGACGGTCCACCTACTCAGCCCCGAATTCGAACGCGTCACCGCCAACCTCGGGGTGCACACCCCGTTGGTCCGAGGCACGAAGAACGAAGGCCAGATCACCTTCACCAAGGAAGGCGCACAGATCGACAACGAGTCCAACAAACCCGGCACCATCTCGGCCGCCAAAGCGACGGTGACGCATCTGGTTGCCGATCAGGCGGATGTGAGTACGCAACTCACTGCGGTGAAGGGGAATGTGACGCATCTGATCTCGGATCAGGTGGACGTGAGTACGCAACTCACCGCGGTGAAGGGGAATGTGACGCATCTGGTCTCGGATCAGGTGGACGTGAGTACGCAACTCACTGCGGTGAAGGGGAATGTGACGCATCTGGTCTCGGATCAGGTGGACGTGAGCACGCAACTCACCGCGGCCGAGGCGAACGTGACGCACGTGGTCTCCGGTCGGATCGACGTGACCGGTCAGCTCTCGGCAGGCAAGGTCGATCTGAGCGAGTTGACAGCCGCCCGGGCCAACGTTCGTGAGCAACTCGTCGCCGGTGAGGCCGTCGTGAACGAGTTGATCGCCGGGCAGGCGCGGGTGAACGGGAAACTCACCACCCATGGACCGGTGTCGGTCTACGACCAGGCGGGGAACCCGCTGCTGGAGACCACCCAGGATCAACCGTTCGGCCTGGTGTCGCACGGTCGACTGGATGTCAGAGGCGAGCTGAACGCCAAGAGCAAACTCCACGTCGACGGTCCCGACCTGCAGATCAACGGCATCGCCTACCTCACCAGCGACCTGAACGTCCACGGTGACGTGCTCTTTCGGAAGAACCTGACCGTCGCGGGAAAGACCGCCCTCACGGGAGGCATGACCGTCGAGGACCTCACGGTCTCGGGAAAACTGAACGCCCGTGGCAACACGCTCGTCAATCAGAACCTGGCCGTGTCGGGCAACGTGAACGTGCGCGGCGAAGCGGTCGTCCAACAGGACCTGGCCGTCTCCGGAAACACGACGCTCAGGGGAGATGTGGGGATCCGGGGACACCTGACAAAGGGTTCCTGACCGGACCCGGGGAGCGGACGCTCGTGAAGACGGACAACCAGGCGCGGACGATCGACCGGCGGCCATCGATCACGGGTGATGCCTCGGCTCGTCCGTAACGACGGCGACGCGATCGACGACCGGAGTCACCGCGCTGCGAACGGCCGAGGCGGGTGCGCGGCACCTCGATACGCGAGCACGCCGGGATCGACCCGCACTCCGGGGACCGGCTGACGGAGGCGCGCAGGCGCGGATCGGCTCAACGGGCGCAATCAGGCCGCCCCTCGGTGAGACCGGGGGCGGCCGCACCCGCTTCGAGGTGCGGGCGGGCGCGGTTCCCTCGGAACCGACGACGGGGCGCTGTTTCCGGAGCGGAGCGGGCCCTGCGCAAGGGTCGACCGGGCCGCCGGACGGACGTAGCGTGGAGGGTGCGGGGGTTTGTACATCGTTTTCGAGGCGTCGACGGCCGACCGTTCGACACTCGGCCGTGATCGATGCCTCCGGACCCGAGGAGGAGATCATGGCTGGTCTCGTCCGTAAGAATTTCGCGTCGCCCGAGGAGACACGCCCGTTCGAAGCGGGCATGGGCAAGGTCGACCTGGTCGCGCTGGATGCCATTCCCGTGGGTCGGGGTACGTTCGAGCCGGGCTGGCGTTGGTCGAAGCACGTGAAGCCGATCGCCGGGACCGACAGTTGTCAGGCGTCGCACGTCGGCTTGACGTTGTCGGGACGGATGCACATCGTCATGGACGACGGTGAGGAACTGGAATTCGGCGCCGGAGACCTGATGGTCTGCCCGCCCGGACACGACGCGTGGGTCGTCGGCGACGAACCGTGCGTGGTGCTCGACTGGGCCGGCTTCGGCGACTACGCCAAGCGATAGCCCGTCCGGGACGCACGATTCTCGTGGTGATGCACCGAATCTGCCCGAAGTGACGTCATGTGTCGAGGTCGGTGATGGCAAGTCCGGGAATTCGAGGCGTCGTTGCCGAGTGCTCCTCCTCGGCGTCGCCGTTTTTTGCGGTGCTCAGAATTGCGCTCGCGATCACCTCGAAGAGGTGGTCGGCCCGTGGTGCGAGGGAGGGTTGATCGCCGAGCCACGCGAGTGCCGCCACCAGCGCGAACAGGTCGGTGCCGTCGAGGTCGCTTCGCGCCGTGCCGGCGGCCTGGGCCCGGGTGAGGAGCAGCGCGCCGGCGGCGCGCAGGGTGACGCACGAAGCGTGGAGAGCGGATTCGCTGTCCTGGATGGCGGCTGCCATCAGTACGGTCACGCCCCGATACTCGGTGGTCCACGCGACGCAGTCGCGTAGCCACGAGACGAGGGCGTCTTCGGGAGAGTTCGACGTTTCGAGTTCGCCTGCCTGAGCCGTCAGTTCGTCGAAGCTCGTGCGGAGCAGGGCCTCGAGCAGCGCCTCGCGCGTCGGGAAGTGCCGCAGCAGGGTGGCGAGTCCGACATCGGCCCGGCGGGCGATGTCGCGCAGTGACACGTCGACGCCTTGCTCGGCGATGGCGGTGCCCGCCACTGCGAGCAGGTGGTCGCGGTTCTTCCTGGCGTCGGCTCGCATCTGTCCCTCTTGACTATCCGGATCAGTGGTCCATATATTCGGATCAGTGGTCCACTTATCTGGATCGCTGATCCGAATAAGTCTATCCCGCAGTGCGGGCAAGGGGAGAACGATGTCGACGCACACGATGCGGGCGATCCGGCTGCATGAGCACGGCGGTCCCGAGGTTCTGCGTTACGACGAGGTGCCGATGCCCGAGCCGGGGCCGGGCGAGGTGCTCGTGCGCGTGCACGCGGTCGGCGTCAATCCTCCGGACTGGTACCTGCGCGACGGGCTGAGCGACATCCCTCCGGAGACCAGGCCGGAGTTCGACCTGCCGGTGACGCCGGGGACGGACGTGTCGGGCGTCGTCGCGGCCGTAGCCACGGACGTGGAGGGCTTCTCCGTCGGTGACGAGGTTTTCGGTCTCCTTCGCTTCCCCAGCTTCGACGGCAGGGCGTATGCCGAGTACGTGGCCGCGCCGGCGTCGGACCTGGCACGCAAGCCGGCCGGCATCGATCACGTGCACGCCGCGGGGGCGCCCATGTCTCTGCTGACGGCGTGGCAGTTCCTGATCGAGCTCGGACACGATCACCCGTCGCCCTTCCAGGCGGCGCGGCATCGGCCGGTGGCACTCGGCGCCGGCACGACGGTGCTCGTCAACGGCGCGGCGGGCGGCGTGGGTCACTTCGCAGTGCAACTGGCGAAGTGGCGGGGCGCACGGGTGATCGCGGTGGCATCGGGCGGGCATGAAGCATTCCTGCGCGAGCTGGGCGCCGACGAGTTCATCGACTACACCGGGAACCGTGCCGAGGACCTCGTGCACCACGTCGACCTGGTCGTGGACGCCGTCGGTGGCCGCGAGAGCAGCCGCTTCCTGCGTACGCTCAAGCGCGGCGGCGCCCTGTTCCCCGTGTTCTTCGGCGAATACGACGACGAAGAGATCGCGAAGCTGGGCGTCACGGTCTCGGGCACCCAGGTCCGCTCGAACGGCGCGCAGCTTGCCGAATCGGCGCGCCTGCTCGACACGGGCGCGGTCCGCGTCGCGATCGACAGCACGTTCGCTCTCGCGGACGCCCGAGCCGCGCACGAACGCGCCGCCCGAGGTCACATCCGGGGCAAGATCGTGCTCACCGTCGCCTGACAGGCAGCCGCCCACTGCCGGCGCGGACACCAACGCACGCGGTTCCGGCCGGTCTCCCGCACCGAGTGCGGGAGACCGGGTTCGGGCCCGAATCGCAGATGCATAAAGTATTCATATAAAAGTGCTATGCTTCGGGCGTGAGCCTTCAAGACGAAACCCGTCGCGATTCCACTGCCGTCGGGTCGGCCCTCTACGGGCTGGCCACCAGGGCTGTGAGGCGTCTTCCGCGAGACCTGAGCCTCACGTCCGCTGCCACCCTGGCCACGCTGGACAGGACCGGCCCACGACGAATCACCGATTTGGCCGTGAGCGAGGGTGTCACCCAGCCCGCGATGACCGTCCTGGTTCGGGTGATGGAGGAATCCGGGCTGGTCGAGCGGAGAGGCGACCCGTCCGACCGGCGGGTCACGCTGGTGTGCCTGACCGAGGCCGGCGCGTCCTACGTTCGGGCGCGCCGCCAGGCGGGCGTCGATGCGTATGCGCAGTTGATCGACGAACTCGCCGACGACGAAGTCGAGGCCTTGGTGGCAGCCCTTCCGGCGCTGCTGCATCTGGCGGAGCTCGAAAGCTTGGACCGAGAAGGGTCGAGGCAGTGACGGGGTGGTCGGTCGGCGGGGTCGCCGGGAACTCCGACGGAGGCCTCGGGCGGATATGGGAGATGGTCGCCGAGCCGGACGAGCCGTGGGCGGGAGGGGTCCGGACCCGCATTCGACCCGGCCTGTTCGACCACATCACGACCGGGACCAGCCGGTGAGCACTACCCCGGAGCACTCCGAGGCGCGGCTGCTGGTCCCCTCCCTGATGTTCATCGCCCTGGTCGTGGCGGCGGTCGGCAGCCTGGGCACGCCGCTCATCACCAGCGTGGCGACCACGTTCCACGTCTCGCTCGACAGCGCGCAGTGGACGCTGACCATCTCGCTGCTGAGCGGCGCCGTCGCCACGCCCGTCCTCGGCCGGCTCGGAGCCGGCCCACACCGACGAGGCACGATTTTGGCCACGCTGGCGGTCGTCGTCGCCGGCAGCGCGCTCACCGTGCTGCCGCTGCCGTTCGCGTGGCTGCTCGTCGGCAGGGCGGCCCAAGGCGTCGGGCTCGGTCTGACGGCGCTGATGATGGGCGTGGCCCGCGACCATCTCCCCGAAGGGCGCAGCGCGGCCACGATCGCCCTGATCTCGGTGGTCTCGATCATCGGGGCCGGCGTCGGCTACCCGCTCGCCGGGCTGCTTGCCGAGTTCGGCGGGGTGCGGGCCGCCTACGGCCTCGGTCTGTTCGTCACCGCCATCGCCTTCCTGGCCGCATGGCGCGCCATCCCCGCGGCTCCCGAGGGCCGTTCCGCGCACGTGAACGCAACGGGCGCGCTCGTCCTGGCAGGTGCACTGTTCCTCGTCCTGTTCCTCGCAAGCGAGACGAGTCTGTGGAGCCGTCACCTCGCCGTGGCGGTGGTCCTCGCCGTCGTTGCCGTGCTCCTGCTCTGCATCTGGATCGCCTCCGAACTGCATAGCAAGACACCCCTGGTCGATGTCCGGGCGATGCGGCACCCGGCGGTCGCCGGGGCGAACATCGCCATGTTCGTCGGCGGGTTCGGCATGTACCTCCTGCTCACGCTCATCACCCGATACGCGCAGACGCCGCACAGCGCCGGCTACGGCTTCGGGCTGACCACCTTCGTCGCCGGGCTGGTCCTGGTCCCGTTCTCCGTGCTGGGGTTCGTCGCCGGCAAGCTCACGCCTCGGGTGCGCGAACGGGTCGACGCCCCCTTGCTCCTGGCCGGCAGCGCCGTCGTCGTCGGTGGCGGGTTCGTCCTCTTTGCGGCGGCCCGGTCGAACCTGGCCGAACTGTTCGTGGCAATGGGCGTGCTGGGCTTCGGAGTCGGCAGCTTCTCGGCCGCCATGCCGGGCGTCATCCTGGCCGTCACCCCCAAGAGCGAGACGTCGAGCGCCATGAGCTTCAACTATGTCGTCCGTAGCGTCGGGTACTCCCTGGGCAGCGCCATAGGCGGCCTGATCCTGGCCGCCGGCACCGACACCGGCCGTCTCTTCCCGAACGACGGCGCCTACACCAAGGCAGCGCTGGTCGGCATCGCCGCGATGGCGATCACGGCTATGACCGGCCTTGCCCTCGCCCGCCGACGCTCGCCCGAGACCAACCCGACCGCAGCCCCGAACCAGGCCCGGTCGAGCCGATGACCGGCTCGCCGGAAGGGACGGCGCTGTTGTGGTCGGCGGGACTTGACCATGGCTTTGGAACCGCCCCGGCCCCGGCCTCCGCCGGCTTGCGCGGTCGCACAGGGCGGAGTCCGGCGGCACCGGCCCGGCAGCACCGGCGTGGCGGAGCGGGCCGGCGGTAGAGGTCCGGGGAACCGCCGGCAATCCGGCGATCCGGTGGATGGACCATGCCGCGGTGCCCCAGAATGGGTTGCGGAGCGCGACCGGCCGGCATCATCCCGTTGCCGTCGATCGGCGTGTCCGCCCATCGCCCCATGACGTCGGCCATCGAACGATCTCCCCGGCGTTCCGCGAACCCACCTTGTCCGACCCGTCGATCGGGGGGAAATGACAGGTCCCGTGCCGCGCCGTTCCCACAGCGAGGCCACCCGGCTGCTCTGCGCCGGCGCGTATCTCGACAACGACTTTCGCGGCGCCGTGATCGAACACCTGGTGCGGCACGAGGAACGACCGGTCGCGCCGTCACTGGGCGTCGACGTCGTACCGGTCCTCGCGTATGCGTTGCGGGCCCGTCGCCGCGAGGCGCAGACCGGCGTCACGCTGCTGTTCCTCTGGGTGGCGTTCATCGTCTTCGACTACCTCAGCGGGGATTCCTTGCCGAGTGTGCCGATGGCGGGGGCAATCGGTTACGCCGTGTTGTGCTTCCTGCTGTGGAGCACGCGCCGGAGCGTCGGGCGCGGTGTGTACGCCGTGGACCGGACCACGCTGCGCAAGGCCGTGCCGGGGCAGCGCGGCCGGATCATGACGCTGATCCCGCTCGGCGTTCGGTTGCTGGCGGTGGCCTACTGGGTCCTCGCCCTGTTGGGTCTCGTCCTCGCGCCGGAGAGCCACTGGCCTGCGGTGGCCTTCCCGTTGCTGCTCACGCTGCCGATCTGGGAACACCGCGCCCATGTCACGGGCGTGATGCGCCGGGAGTTGGCGCGCGGTGCCTTCGGTGGCCTGCCGCGTGCCGCGCTGCCCTCGAACGCCCACTATCGCCGGATCGGCGAGTCCCTGGATCGTGAGCAGTACGCGGCGCTGACCATCTACGACCCGCTGCGCCCCTTCATCGGAGTGGGACTCCCTTACGAGCCTTGGTCGTTCGCGCTGGACCTGAAGCGGCGTGCCTCGGCGGAGCCGGGCCTGGGCCCGCTCACCGGTGCCCGGGTCATCGAGCTGATCAGGCCCCGGATCGAAGCGTTGCGGGATTCGGCGACGGCCGCCAGCCGCGATCGGCTCAGGGATCTGGAGATCGAGGAGTTCGTCTATCTGCCGGTGGGGGCGCCGCGCGTCGAGATTCCCTACGACCGGCAGACCGTCGAGCAACATCTGCACGACGCGGTGGACGAGGGCGGCGAGGCGCGACGTCACTTCCTGCGGATCCGGGTCGGCGGCCGGGACGAACAGGTCGGGGTGACCGTGCTGGTGCGGGTCCACACCCAGGGCGGAATGCTGGTCCTGGAGGTCGTACCGCACGTGCTCACCCCGGTGAAACCGGAATACCGGGCGGCCGACGTGGTCGCCGGTCGCACCTGGGACGGCGCGGCCCGAGACGTGGTACGGGCCGTTCTGACCGCCCCCTCCGCCGGGTTCGCCGCCGGCCTCTCCCTGGCGAGCACCGTGCTCGCGGTGTTCGGGACCTGGCTGGCGGACCCGGAGCGCGCGCTGCCGGACGCCCCCGAGACCTCGGTGCGGGAGCTGGGCAGTACCGGGGAGGTCTCGCTCTTCCAGGAGATGGACATCAGCCGGTACGTGAAGACCATCCAGGACCGGATCGCCGGCGGGGTGCGGGACGCGCTCGCCGACCAGGGCTACGAGTCGGACCAATTCGATCAGCAGGTCGTGCAGGTGAGCGAGGGCAGCGTGTTCATCGGCTCCATGAGCGGCGGAGCGTTGGCAGTCGGCAGCGGGGCCAAGGCCCGGCACGTGGTGGGGAGTGACGCGAAGTGACGGCCGAGCCGAACGATCGAGAGCGTGCGGGGGCCGAGGAACCGGTGGTTCCCGAGGCCGTGGCGGAGGCGGCCCGGCCTGTCGACGCCGGAGGCGGCGTTTCCATCGGGCGGATGACCGGCGGGGCCGTTGCCGGCGGCTACCGGGCCACCGCCGAGGACCGGTCCGAGCGGGTGGGCTCCTGGGAGGCATCGGCGGGCACGGACGTCCCGCGCCCGTCCGTACCGCCGTCGTCGTCCGGGGTCAGCGTCGGGACGATGGCGGGTGGCGCGGTGGCGGCCGGGTGGGAGGCGAGGGCCGTGGACGCCTCGCGCCGGTTGATCTCGGCGTCGCCGGAACTGGTCGGTTCGCTGGAGGTGTTGCGCTCACAACTGCCGTTGCTCGCTCGTACGCAGGACGACGGAATCGACGAGGTTGCCGGGCAACTGGCGGCCATCGAGGGCGAGATCGCGAACGGCGGGCAAACGGAACGCCATCGCCTGGAGCGGTTGCGGATGCTGCTGACCGGCGGAGGCACGGTGGCCGGTGGGCTGGCGTCGGCGCTCGCCGTCGTGGAATCGATCACCCAGATGCTGGGGTGAGGGGTGAACGGCGTGAGCCGGTGGGACGCGCAGCGGCAGGAGTGGGTGGAGGGCCCAGGCTCCGAGGGGGCTGCGGGGCCGGAGGGGGAAGCACGGTTCCCGCCGGTGCCGCCGGTGCCGCCGGTGCCGCCGATGCCGCGAGTGTCGCCGACGGTGCCGACGCCGTCGACGCCACCGGATGGGGCTGACGCGGGACGGACGGCGTCGGCCCCGGCGCCGGACCCTCCGGACGGCCGGTCGGGTGCCGGGGACGGCGTGAGTCGGTGGGACGAGGAGCGGCAGGCGTGGGTGGAGGGACCGTACTCCGGGCAGCCCTCGGGGCCGGACCGGGAGCCGCCGTTCCCACCACCGGCGGCGTCGCCGCTCGTGCCGCCGCCCGGGTCGACGCCACCGGATGCGCCTGAGACGGGGCGGACGACGTCGGCCTCGGCGCCGGACTCTCCGGACGGCCGGTCGCCCGCTGCGGACGACGCGCGGCGGCAGGATGCGGAGCGGCAACAATCGGCGGTGGGCCCACGCCACGAGCCGCCTCCGAAGCCGGACCGGGAACCGTCGTTCCCGCCGACAACGCCAACCGTGCCGACGGCACGCGAGGCGGCCGATACGCCACGGACGACGTCGACCCCGGCCCCGGTGTCGGGCGTTCCACGCCGCCGATCCCGCGCCGCAGGGGGCGCCAGTCGATGGGACGCGGAGCGGCAGGAATGGGTGCAGGGCCAACCCCCCGAGCGGTCCCCGGGAGCGGACCGGGAACCACCGTTCCCGCCGGCAGCACCGGACGCGGCCGGCGCGACCCGAACGCCCCCGGCGTCAGCCCCAACCCCGTTGCCGAACACCCCACGGGGCTGGTCGCACGCGGCGATCCTGACCGCGGTGATCGCCGCCGTCCTCGTCCTGGCCGGGTTGGGCGTCACCGCTTGGGTGGTGCTGGCCGACCCCGACCTGGACCTGTTGGGGCGCGACACGCGTGACGAACCGTACGAACCTCCCGGAACCCCGTACTACAGCCTTCCTCCGTACGCCGTCCCGACAGTGCCGGCGACGCCGTCCACAGGCGCTTCCAACTACCCCGGTCCGTCCTACTCGCCGTCGCCGTCCCGTACTCCCGACCCGCTCGACAAGGCTTTCGCGGTCGTACGCACCGGAGATTGCGTCAGCGCCTACTACAGCGGTCTCGAGTGGAATCGAAACGCACCGTACGTCGTCAGTTGCAGCGCAGCCGACGCGTATATGTACGTGGCCTCCACGCGGGATGACGCGACCTGCGCGGCGTCGGGGCGAGGACGCACCTTCTGGAGCCACACCAACGATGACGGCTCTATCGTCAAGTTGTGCCTGGAACGGCGGTTCCGCGCGGGCCAGTGCTTCCTGGCGACGAAGGCAGGCGACTCGATGCAGGCGAATCTGAGCACGCTGTGGGACTGCAACGCCACGACGGTGCCGAAGGATTACACCTACATCATGAAGATCACCGGCCTGCTGCCGGGCAACAGCAACGTCAACTACTGCCCGGGTGATTCCAGGAAGGCACACTCCGGCTGGCTCTCCTACGACGGCTATCTGGTTTGTGCCGAGAACGCCCTGTGAACCTCGGCCGTGTTCCGACACGGGGATGAGCCCGACGTCGTGCCCGTGGCCCCGACCTGCCGGCGGGAGGGCGCACGCGGCAGGAGGTGCCTGCTCGGTGAGCCGCCTGTCCGAAAACGGTTCGTGGATGCCAGTACGCCAGATTTTCGAGGCGGCCGGCGAAGTAACCGGCCGGGTGGTTCGGCCTCGGAGGAGGTCGTCGCGGTGAAGTCCCCACGCACGTGGGGGTTTCCGGCGTGGGGGGGTTGGCGTGGTGGGTATGGGGTTTCAGGGGCGTGGGGGTGGGTCGGTGGTGGCTGGTGGGCGGGTGTGGGAGGTCGAGGAGTCGTTGGTCGTGCCGCTGCCGGCGGCGGCGGTCTACGCGGTGGTCGCCGATGTGCGGCGGATGAAGGAGTGGAGTCCGGAGGTATTCGGGATTTGGCTGCGGGGCCGGGACTTCGTCGGGTTCAACCGGCGGGGCCCGTGGGTTTGGTTCACCACGTGTCGGGTTGTGGTTGCCGAGCCGGGGCGGGAGTTCGCGTTCGATGTCACCTCGTTCGGGCTGCCGATTGCCCGTTGGGGATACCGCCTGACGCCGGCCGAGGAGGGGACGGAGACCTTGGTCACCGAGTACTGGAACGATCGGCGGCGGGACGGGTGGCGGCGTCGGGTCGCCGAGGTGCTCGGGCTGGTCTTCACCGGGACCCCGCCCGCGCAGCGTGCCGCGCGTAATCGCCACGGCATGCGTACGACGTTGCTCCGGCTTCGGGCCGCGTGTGGTGGAGCTCCCTGACCAGGCAGCCGCGGCTCGGGCCGGGGACGACTACCGCGCGTCGGGTCGGTGGTACAGCGCCCGGCAGCGGGCCGGGTCCGGCGGGATGGCGAGGAAGTGGTCGAGCTGCCAGGCCCGGGTCCGGTCGGCCTGCCGGTTGCTCGTGCTCACCCACGGCGGATAGACGCGGAAGCCGCGCTTGCCGCCCGCGCCGTGCACCGAGAGGATGCCTCGTTCGCGCAGCACCTCCCTCGGGAAGACGAACTGCCCGAAGTTTTCGCCCTGTCGGGAGCTGATCACCGCCAGATCGAGCGAGCCCTCGGCGGTCAGCGGCGCGATCGGGCCGGCGGCCGAGCGTCGCCACAGGGTGACGAATTGGCCGACCTTGGTCGGTGTCGTCCTGGCGATCCGGAAGTGCACCTCGGCGCCGTCGACGGTGAACACGTGGGCCCCGTACTCCGCGCTCTCCGGCTCGCCCACCGGCGTCGAGCACACGAACCCGTTCGGGTCGTAGACCAGGGCCTTCGCCGCGAGCAGGTCGGCGGGAAGCGACGCCGGCCAAGGGGCGGGCCCGCTCCCGGGGACGCCGGGACGGTCGTGGTTCACGGTCATTCCGGCATCCTGCCGGCCCGCACGGTGTGATGCCCGGTAGGCCAACCTGCGGCCTACCGGGCATCACAATCGGGGAAGTCGGGGACCAACTTACGTGCGGTTCGACTCAGCAGGCGCCGAGGTCGACCCACACTCCCCACTGACCGGTGGTTCCGGGGACTTCGCCCTGGGTCCACCACTTGGCGCGGTAGGTGTGGCCCTGGTAGGAGACCACACTGCCGTTGGTGTAGACCGAGTTCGCGTTCCACGCGGGCGCGGAGCAGCCGCTCGGGCCGTCACCGACGGTCAGGGTGTACGTGGTCGAGTGCACGACCGACCCGGTGCCCGTGATGGTGATCGGGTACGTGCCCGGGGCGGTGTTCGCCGCGACCGTGATGGTTGCGGTGGCAGTGTTGCCGGACAGGACGGTCGTCGGGTTGATGGTCACCACGACGCCGCTCGGGGCTCCACTGGAGGAGAGCGTCAGGGTCTGCGCCGCGCCGCTCACGGTGGTGGTGTTCACCGTCGCGGTGCCCTGGCCGCCGACCTGGATGGTACCGGCGGACGGGACGGTGGAGACGGAGAAGTCCGGGCCGGGGGTGGTGCCGCCGACCGCGGTCTTCCAGATGGTGTAGGCGACACCGTCGGCGCTGCGGTTGAGCACCGTGGCGCTGATGTTGGCGGTGGTGTCGCACGCGGAGTGGTAGCAGGAGTCGTACGAGGCGTTGGCCTGGCCGCCCCACTTGGTGGCCTGTGC
>NZ_JBHZAV010000182.1:0-18748 GCF_042754445.1 Embleya sp. NPDC059213 | reverse complement strand
ATCGAGGCATCCGATCGGTCCATGGCGTCAAGCCGAGACCGGCAGTGGGGTGGGAAAGGCGGTGTTCTCGTTGTAGTGCTGGCGTGTCACGAGGCAGTGGTGGAGCCGGCCGAGGAGCCGGTTGAAGAGGTTGCGCAAGGCGGCCGTGTGCCGGTCCCCGATACTTCGGCGGCGGTCGTAGTGGCCGCGAGCTTCGCGGGAACCGGTCAGCGCGGCCGGGCACCCCCTCTGGGGCCTCGCGATCACCGACGACCTCACCCACGCCTTCTTCGACACCACCTGCCCCGCCTGCGCGGCCGACGTGATCGTCGCGATCGGCGACCACGGCAACCACTCCGCGATCCGGGACCGGGACCTCGGGGACATCGACAGACACCCGCTGACACCGACCCCACCGGAGCAACTGCCCCAACCGGGCGGACTCCTCCTGGAGATCGCCGTCCGCGACCGGCGTACCCCACTCGCGCGAGGCTTCCCGTACCTCTTCGGATACGCCCAATGCCCTCCCTGCGGACGCGACTTCGCCGTGGCCCCGCACACGAGGAACACCTCATTCGCCGGCACCGCAGCCGTAGCCGCACGGAATCAACGGGACATCGGACCAACGGCGGGAAATGATCACCGCCACCACGGGAAATGGTGCGCGCGTTCGATACCTCTCCGCAGGTCGAGCCCGACTCGTGAACGGCCCGGGTACAGCGGGCCTCCACGTCCCGGTGGATGCCGGTCGGCGCGATCGACATGATGGGCGGCGGCAAGTCTCGGGTGTCACCAAAGGAGCGACCATGGCGTTGCGGATCGGAGTCGCCGAACGGGACGAGTGGGCCTATTCGCCGGGTGTCGGCGTCGGACCGCTCCGGTTCGGTATGACCGTCGACGAAGTGGTCGCGGCGGCCGGGATACTCGGCCCGACGAAGGTCGGCGATTGCGCACGGCACCACACGATCTTCTCGCCGACGTGGAAGGTCGAAGTCCACCGCCGTGGGACGGCTCCTCCACCGCCCGCCATCACCGCCTATGTGAGTCGGGTCGCGGGGCTGTTCTGCGTCGCTGCCGACGCCGTGCACGGTCCCCAGGTCGCCTACGGCGGGCTCCCGCTGGTCGGGAGGGACATGTCGGAGCTCGACAGCGACGCCTTCGCGTATGCCGAGGCAACGGACATGCGCTTTCGCTACACGCCCGAGGGCTACCCGGGACCGGATGACGCCGGGGTCGTGATGCGCGGGCAACCGGTCGGGGAGATCCTCCGCTCGCGTCCGTTGTTCATGGTGACGCGCGACGGCGCGAACACCGAATGGGACTCGATGCCCTCCGAGGAGTACCGCGTCAACGACCGGCCCACGGCCTGACGTGGTGTGACCCACGACGTCGGTTGTCGAAGGCGGAACGTGACTCGCCGGCCCCTGCACGGGAAACCATCGCCCAGCCTTCCGACAGCCGTCGTCGAACGTCCACTTTCATGTGCTCGCGGAGCAGGGGCAGTCCGTCCGACAGCACCCCCGTGGAGGGCAACGAGTTCTACTTGCCCGCGGGTTGCACCCCGTCACCGAATCGGACGACTGTCGTACTTCCTGGCCCTGGTGGAGAGCACGGTCCTCGCGTGCCCGGCGCGGCTTCCGGGCGTTCGCGGCTGAGGAACGGCATCCCCTCCAACGCCTGGTGGGTGCGCCCACCCGCCGTCGAACACGCCCGCCGCGGCGCCCCCGGGCAACTCGATTCCGGCGACGTCGTAATCTCCGGGTGTGAGCGAGAACGGCGGGCCGACGGGAAGACCCGCCCTCGACGGCCACCCCACCACCGCCGGATCCCGGACGGCAGGGACTGGGCGTGCCTGACCACCGGGCGTGGGACGGGGGAGCTCCTGCCGGAGGCATTGGCACGCCTCCTCGATGCCGACCCGGCCGTCCGGGCGGACGCCGCGACCGACGCGCTCGGGGAGGTGACCCACCAGAACACCATCCACGAGGCCACCGTGCCCGTGGCCCGCTACGTCGCGGCGATCCTCGACCAACCCCAACTCACCGCAGGCGACTTCGACCCCCGACGCCGCCGCCCCCTCGCCCCGCCCGACGCTGGTGAGGCTGCTGGAATGGCTCGGCGACACCGCCCGCGACGCGGACGACGAGTGCGTCGCCATCGGCGAACGCACGCACGGTGGGCGCTTCCTCCACGAGAGGAGATGCGGGCTTTTCGGGACCTGCGGCCCGTGTTCCTCGCCGCCGTCCGACCCTTCCTCGGCCACGAGAACACGGACGTACGCGACGCGGCTCTCGCCGCCGTCGTCCCCTCGCCGAACACCCTCTCCTGGGCGGGCATCGCAGCGAACTGGCCGATCACGCCCGCCGTCTCCTGGCCACGAGCACCGATCGCCACAACCGGGACTGCGCCTTGGCCGCGCTGCGGGCAAGGGGTCACGACACCGGCGACCTGGAGACCGCGGACGACGACGCGGCCCGCGAACGCTACGCCCGAGGCGCGGCCGAACGTGCCGCTTTTGGGCAGGTGACCGGACGGGTGGATACGACGACGACCCGCCGTTTTGAGAGCTCGTCGACGAGCCCGAGCCCAAGCCCGAGCCCCATGATCGACAGCCCCGTCGAGCACGCCCGAGACCTACGAAGGGTCGTTCCGAGGAGCCTTCGTGTCTCGTGGTGGTGTCGGGGCGCCGGGATACGCTGAGCGGGCGGTCCACCGCGTCGAGGCCACGCGAACTCGCCCTCCGCGTCACGTGGCACGACGATTCCGAAGACGTCCCCTTGCGTATGCAATCGCATGTTCACCGCGGTGTCCGGCGTCGTCGGGCCGGCGATCGGTGCCGGAACGTCGGGCGGGTGGGGTGTGGCGGTGATCGGGACGAGCCCTGGGGATGGGTGTGGATGAACGACGATGTCGACGTCGGGGCGTTGCACGAGGCATGGACCGATGTGTTGCGGGATGCCTGGGCCGGTGAGTCTTCGCGGGAGGCCTCGATCGGTGGGCCGTTGCCGGAGGCCTGGTCGCAGGAGTGGCGGGGGACCGAGCGGGACGTGCGTGTGGTGATGGCTCGGATGCCGGTCGAGGTGTGGGACGGTTTCGAGTTCGATCGTGTGCCGTGGTCGCAATTTCCGCACGTGTTCGGGCCGGGTGAGGAAATCGCCGAGGAGTTGAGGCGGTTTCGGTCGGCGGACGCCCCGACCGTGCTTTCGGTGATCCGCGGTCTGTGGGGTTGCGTGTGCCATGCGGGGCAGCCGTCCGCGCCGGGGGCGTTGGCGGTGCCGTTCCTGCTGCGGATCGCCGCCGATTCCTCGACGCATCACCGGTCGGAGGTGTTGTGGCTGGTCGGTGGGGTGGCCCGCCGTGTGCGCAACCACGGGTTCGGGCGCGGGGACCTGCTCTTGGTCGGTTACGCGGACGACGAGTGGGCGTTCGCCGCCTGCGGCTACCCGCAGAACTGGTCGATCGCCGCGGCGCGCGATGCGATCACCGCGGACGCGGGGATCGTGACGGCGTTGCTCGAAGACCCCGACCCCGAGGTGCGCTGCCTGGCGGCCTATGTCCTCGCCGCGGCCTCCGGCGAAGTCGGCGGGATTCTCGCGGCGTTGCACGAACGCCTGCGCGTGGAGGAGGTTGCGCGGGTGCGGGCGTGTCTGGTCCTGGCGATCGCCCAACCGGCCCGGGAACACCCGGACGAGGGGGTCGTCGCATGGCTGTGGACGTGCTGGTCGGACCCGGGGCGGCCGGCGGAGGTGCGGGTGGGCGCGGCCCTGGGATGGCTGTGCCTGGCGGACGACCCGATACCCGACGAACTGCGGGCGGTGCTCGAGACGATGGTGACCGACGAACTCGCCCGCGTGATGGCGCCCATTCCGTGGATGCACGTGATCGCCTCCGACGACACCGGGTTGCCGCATTGCGTGGAACGTCTGCTCGCTCCCGACGTCCCTCGCGTCGCTGCCCGCGGCCCCGAGGCCTGAGCGGTCGGGTCGAGTCGGCCGCGGTCGCCGTTGCGTCACGGACGCCGACAGCGCGCCCGTCACCGTTGAGATCCCGCGTCCGGGGCCAAGGGTTCGGGCGGTGACCTCGAGTGTCGGCCGGCGGCTTGCCCGCCGTGCGTGCCGGTCGGCGGTCGAGTTCCTCGCGCCGAGCCCTCCCGTACTCCCGGGCCGACCGGGTCACTTCGCCGCCGGCACACCACCGCCGGCGCTGCCCTCGGGGCCTTGCACGGCAACGAACGTATCCTCGCGGGGGATGGGTTCGACGTCGGGTGCGGGCTCCCGGGGAAGCGAGGCGGTATGGCCGACGGGACACGGGGCACCGTTTTCACGGAGTACGGGAGCTTCTACCTCGTGCCCGGCGTGGAACGGCCTCGGGGGGACTGGACGCGGTCCTTGACGACGGGGCTGCTCTCGGCACGTGGGGAGGAGGTCCGGATCACCACCGGGACATAAACCGGTGAGGTGCCGCCGGCCACCGAGGTCCTCGACCGGGAGCCGCCGCTGGAGTCCGTTTGGGAGGACGTCGCGGAGGTCTCCGTCGCGGTTCCCTGAAATGAGCTCGAGAGGTGACTCGGTCAGAACCCGTTGCCGAACAAGGCTTCCGATGGGCAGCGTGACCTATTCGATGAGCGTTTCATTGGACGGTGCGGCGGCGTGTGCCGGGGCCGGCCCGGTTGTCGACGAGTTGCAGGCGTGCTCGGTCGCGGTCAGGTCGTCCGAGGGCACACCACACCTCGTGCCTCGGCCCGGTGCCTGTGGCGTGGTCCGGGAGTTGCTCGTGTCGGGTCTTTGTATGGGCCCGCCGGCCGCTGTGCCGGGTGGAGGGTTGTCGGCCCGTGGGCTTCGGGGTTCCCGGGCTGATTTTCCTGCCCGGTTTTCCTTACGACCTTCGGGCTCGGCTTCTCCTCCCGTCCGGGCCCGACGCGGACGTAGGCGGGTGGCTTCCGGTGTCGGTGCCGACCCGGGTCTCGGCCGGTCGGTTCGGGAGTCGGGGTCCGGGTGTGCGAGAACGGTTCCGACCGCGCATTGCCGCGGTCGGGATCGTTGCTGTTGGCCCCGCGCGGGGCACAGCCCGCACGACAACGCCGCGAGGCGAGTGTGTGGACCCCGCGCGGGGCACCCGCACACCATCGCACCGATCGGGTCCCCGATGCGCGCGGTCCACCCGAACGGGACGAACAAACGGCCCCCGGGGAGCCGTCGGGCGGGGTGTGGCGGATGTCCCGCGCCTCGCATCGGACTTCCCGACGAGTACCGGCGCACGACGGCCCGCCTCCTGACACACGCTGCGTGCCCGTGTCCGCGGCGGCGCGTCGGTGTGCGGCCACGGCCGCGCGCCCGTGTGCGGTTACGTGTTCGTGGGCCACCGGGGCCCGGTGTCGGGGTGGTGGGCCCACACGTACTGGGTGTCGGGGGTGACGGTCATGCCGTGGTCGTACAGCCCCGGGCCGCCCTGCGCGATCCACCGGTCCCAGGCCGTTTCCAGCTCGTCTCCCAGCCGGCGCACGCCGCCCTGGTGCAGCGTGGTTGTGCCGCCGGCCGATGCGGAGTACACGGCCCAGGAGGTGTCGCCGTCGTGGATCCACGCGTTCACGCCGTCGGCGTCGCGCGCGGCGCGCACCCGCAACTGGGGCAGCGCGACGCGCAACGCGAACAGCAGGTGCGCGTCGTCGCACAACGGCGCGAGATCGCGGACGACGCCGCGTTCCTCCCCGGCCGCCGTGTCGCCGCGTATGTCGGCGAATCGGCGCTCGGCCGGGGTGCCGCGGGCGGGCATGAACGTGGCGAGTCCCTGGACCCAGCCGGAGGCGGACAGCCCGTCGTCGGCGACGGTCAACGCGACATGCCCCAGCCACCCCCACGGCGTGACCACGCGACCTCCGGGGCGGGCCTGGGCGATCCACGCCCACGGCACCCGTTCCACCGCGTAGGTCGAGACCACCCGATCCCACGGCCGCTCCGACGGGCGACCGGCCGCGCCGTCCCCGACCTCGACGCACACGTCCAGCCCGGCGGCGGCGAGCGCCTTGCGGGCGCCCTCGGCCAGGTCGGAATCGACCTCGACGCTGACGACGTTGCCGGGCCCGGCGCGTCGCGCGGCCAGCGCCGCGTTCCAGCCCGTCCCCGTGCCCAACTCCAGGACCCGGTGCCCGGGTTCCAGGAGCAGGGAGTCGAGCATGTCCACCACCACCGCCTGGCAGGACAGGCTCGACGTGGGCACCGCGTCGACGACCTGCGTCACCGCCGCGTCGTCGGGCCCGGCGTACACCAGCGACACCCACGCACCCTCGTCGACCACCCGATCGACCGGCACATAACCCTCGCCGTCCCAGCGCCACAGCCGGTCCGGCGCGAACTCGTCCCGGGGCGTGGCCTCCACGGCGGCGCGGATCCACGGCGCGCGCTCGGGCCAGTCCCCACGCCGTTCCATCTCGGCCGCCAACCGCGACCGCGCCTCGACAGGATCCACGGCGGGCTACTTGTCCTTCTTGTGTTGGCCGTTCGACGGCGGGGGAGCGGGCACCTGCCCGTCGGAGTTGTTCGGCGGCGGAGTGCCCTTCGACGGATCCGGCGGCGGCTTCTCGTGTTGTCCCATGAACGCCTCCTCCTCGGTCACCCGGAGAGACCCCATGATGACGCAACACCACATCGACGTGGAAGACACACCGCACCGCGACCCACACCACCGGCAAGCCCACCCGGTGCGGCAACGGACCCTCGCCACCGATGCCCGGCTGTCCCCGACGCATCCCAAGCCCGGTCAGGCCCTCCAGCCGTTCCGCCGCGCATGTGGCCCGTCGTTGGCGGGCATTGGCGAGCGCGACACCAGCTTCACCGCGTGCACCTCCCCATTGACGTCAACGGTCTCGACGTGCTTGTGCGGCACGGTCGGATGCCCCTCCCATGCCGCACGACGTAGTGGTTTGTCGTCGGGTTCGCTCGACGGGTGTCGAACGATGAATCCTTCGTGCAAAGATCGGCCCACATGGCGCCGGCATCGTGGGGTTCGGGGGAGTAAAAGAGCGTTTCGTCTTGTGAAACGTGTTTGGTTCCAGCTTCAGGTGTAGCGCCAGTTCGGGGTGTTTTCGTGGGTGAGTCGTCTGCTCATGAGGTCGATCATGGCGAGGTGGATCATGGCTTCGGAGCGGTGTGGGTGGGTTTCGTAGTCGCGGGCGAGGCGGCGGTGGTGTGCATGAGCCATCCAAGGGCCCGCTCTACGATCCAACGTCTGGGGAGGACCTTGAATCCCTTGACGGTGGGGTCGCGTTGGACCACCGCGACGTCGATGCCCGGGGCCGCGGCGTGCTCGATTGCCTTGGTTCGGTAGTCGGCGTCGGCCCAGGCCTTGGTGACGCGGGGATGGGCGGCGGCGATCGCCGAGAGCAGGTGGATGCCGCCGGCGTTGTCGGAGACGCTCGCCGCGGTGACCCACGCGGCGAGCAAAAGGCCGACGGTGTCGACGCCGACGTGGCGTTTCCGTCCCACGATTCTCTTGCCCGCGTCGATGCCCTGACCTGCGATGGGGACGTTGGCGGAGGTCTTGACGCTCTGCGCGTCCGACACGCACGCGCTGGGCTCCGCGTCGCGACCCTCCCGTTCGCGGACCAGGCGCCGCAGGACTCCGTTGAGCTTCTCGAAGACGCCGTCCTTCTGCCGGTGGGCGAAGTAGCCGTAGGTGGTTTCCCATGGTGGGAAGTCGTGGGGAAGGTAGCGCCAGGGGATCCCGGTGCGGTCGACGTACAGGATCGCTTCCATGATGCGACGCAACTCGTGTTCGGGTGGGCGTCCGAATTCCATTCCGTTGCCCCGGCGTTCGGCTCGCCAGGCCGTCAAGGTGGGTTCGAGCAACTTCCAACGGGCGTCGGACGGATCACTGGGATAGCGCCGATGTCCGGTCATGTCGTTGATGGCGCCGGGCTTCCCGTTCATCCAAGGCGTGAATGGGGGCGGACGGGCGCGTCCCGGGATCAGACAGGAGTGAACGTGGCGAAACGGGCAGGCGTGGATCACCTCAAGCCGCGCCCGTCACACAAGACGTGCACCGACCCAATCACGTGGACCACTCCAGCACTTCGAAAGCCGCAACACGGCTTCCTTTGTGGCAAAACGCTCTTTTGGGCCGTCTCTTTCGGATCACTCACACGGGCGTGCGATAGGTTGCCCGCCATGACTGACCTCGGACCCGGCGCCTGGCCACCTGCCCCGATAAGGACCGAACGGCTCGTGCTCCGCGAGTCCGAGGCCCGAGACCGTGCGGTGTTCATCGAACTGTTCGCGTCGCCGGAGGTGGGCACCTACATCGGTGGCCCTCGACCACGTGATGAGCTCGAACGCGCAGTGCCTGAGGTGCCCGGCCGGCGCCCTGGCCTCTTCGTGATCGATCTCGACGGGGCGATGATCGGCATGATCACGCTCGATCGGCGCGACGCAGAGCGTCAGGTTCGCGTCCGTCCGGATGGCGGGGAGGCCGAGCTCGGTTACCTGTTCCTGCCGGAGGCGTGGGGATGCGGGTACGCCGCCGAGGCGTGCGCGGCGGCACTCGACTGGTTCGCCGTTGCGCTTCCCAGCGAGCCGGTGGTGCTCACCGTCCAGACCGCCAACGACCGCGCGATGCGCCTCGCGGCGAAGCTGGGGTTCACCGAGGTGAAGCGGTTCGAGGAGTACGGCGCCGAGCAATGGTTCGGCGTGTGGTCCTCGGTCACGCCGTCCGGTTGAGCTATAGGCACCCGACGTCCGTCGATGGTCACGCCTGTGGCAGTCGAAACGATCACAGTCTCAGCGGGCGACCCGGCGTTCGTCGGCGTCGAAGCGGGTGAGGGCGCGTGCTCCCGGCTCGAGCGCGCGGGCCAGGGCGCGAAGGTCCGCGTCGGGCAGGCCACCCAACGCGTCGGCGATCTCCTGTGCCGCGTCGCAGGTGATCTCCTCCACCACTGCGTCGGCGGGGGCACGTGGCCCGAGCTTGCTCACCGCCGAAGCCGCGCGGGTGGGAGTGAGCAGAGCCGCCGCCTGGACCAGGAGCCACCCGGGCACGCCGGCCGCGCCCTCGGGTGGCGCGAGGTACGGGCGGGAACCGGCGAAGCGCTCGTCCTCGGCGAAACCGTCCTGCTTGACCTTGGCCACCGGGCGGGCACAGGGGGCCTTCGTCCCGGCGTCGCTGCGCTCCCACCAGTCCCCGGCGGGCTTGAGTACGTACCCCTCGGCGAGGTTGCCCACGAGTGCGGGCAGCCCGAACAGGCCCGGAACCAGGCTCGGATACGCGCGCGGCAACTGCTGAAGCGAGTTGAGCGATCCGTGCGCGAGAGTCGGTACGCAGTGCAGCCCGGCACCGGCCGCGGCAGCGCGCAGAGCACGGTCGGAGATCCAGCAACGCCCGTTCTCGGTCTCGACCGTCGTGTCGAACAGCAACCAGGTCAGGTTCGGTGTGTACCAGACGCCGGTCTGCACCGGTTCGACCGCGGAATCCGCGGGAACATCAGGGTGCGGGTAGTGTCCGCCGGCCAGTTCACCGTAGATGGTCACCACGGCCGTATCGCCCGACCCACTGCGCAGCGCGGTGGCGAATCGTGCGGCGGCCACGGACAACCCCGGCCAGATCCTGCTGACGCCGAAGAAGTCGTCGAGCAGGTCGTCGGACAGCAGTTCGCGCCGCTTCGCGGGCCGGATGCCAAGGCCGTCGCACACCACCGCGAAGTGCGCCCCGTGCACTTTCTCCTGGGCGAGCCACTCCCGACCCCCGGTCATCCCGAGCTGTGCCTTCGCGGAGATCTTGGGGTAAGGATTCCAAACGGAACCGTGGGACGCGGCCTCGGGCATGTCGAAATCCTCTTACGTACGCCCGATCGCGGACAACGGGTTTTCCGGGCGGCGGCGGTGCGGCGAGCAATACCGGGTGCGTGCGACGATCCCACCGATGGCGTCGCGCACGTGGCCGATCGACCGTCGCTCTGCACCGCATCTCCGCCGAGAACGCCGCCGGCGACCCGGGCGCGTCTTGCGGGACAACGCGGCCAGGGAATCGGCCATGGCGCCGCACGACTCTCTCCCTCGCAACCGCACGACCGCTCCAGAGTGACATCCACCCCACGTGATCGGTAGACGACACCACCCGCCCACGACCCGGCGAACACGACCAACTGGAACGAAGAGGACGAGCTCACCTCGGTTGCCTCCGCCGGCAGCCCGAGCGAGTACCTCTGCGACGCCGACGGCACCCGCATCGTCCGCCGCCAGGCCGGCAAGACCACGCTCTACCTCGGCGGGGACGAACTCACCACCAATACGGAGGAAGAGGAGCAGTCTTCGGCCACGAGAAGTCGGACGCCATCACGTTCACCGAGCAGGATCTGGATACCTCTTGCCGCTACGTCCACCGCGGGCGTGCCCGCTCGGGCCGGATCCGGCGCCGCGACGGGGTGGACGCCGCCGGGATGCACACCTTCGACGGCGCACCCGCGATACTGTTCCGGCCCCGCGCGAACCGACGCGACTGCTGCGAGGGGCGCGCCGGTCCCGGTGCCGACCGCAGGCGACGACACCACCGCCGACGACGTCGTGACCTGCCTGAACAGGCGAGGTGTCCCGGTGGTCCGTCTCGACCCCGGAGTGGACTTCCCCACACCCGTGCTCTTCGACGCCACCCTCGACACCGCCACGGGCACGTGGACCGCCGTCCACGGCCCGGGTGCCCTCCTCGACGCCCTGTACGTCAACCACCACCGCCACCACCAACAGCTCGCGGACTCGGCACAACACCACCTCCACGAACAGGCGCACGGCCCGCGATACCCCACCCGACCGGATCGCACGAGCGTTGCCCGAGCGGTGGTCACCACGGATGGCACTGCCGGGCTCGGCTCGGCGAGCGCCTGCCGAAAACTCCCAACATTCTGGGATTTCGCTGTACCGACCCCTGCCGCGAGGATGCCGGAGGGCGCGCCGGCGAACTCGCGGCCGCCGCCGAACCGGCATTCAACCAACCACGGACAAGGAACAACTTCCTCATGGCATTACGACGATTGGCCATCTCTGTGGCAGCCGCCGCGGCAACGGTTCCGCTGCTCCTGGTCGCCACCGCAACGCAGGCGAACGCCGCCGACAACGCGCCGGACCAGGCTCAGCAGAGCCAGAGCACGTGTCTGTGGTGGTACAACGTCAACTCCCAGGTGGGTGGCGTTCCCTTCGCCCTCACCCAGCTGAAGATCTGTCTGAACTCGGTGCATCCGAACGTGGTCGTGCCCAACGGGCCGATCGCCCTCCCGCCCGGCGGGATCCTCGTACCCACCACGCCGATCGACGCCGACCACCCGCTGCGGCCGGTCGTCCACGGCTGACCGAACACCGAAGCATCGCCCTGCGGGCCGAAAGCGCCCGTGGGGCGGCGCACCCCGATCGCCCCGCCCGACACGACGTCGGCGACGAGACGGATGCCCACAACACGCTCTTCGCGCACGCCGATTGGTCGCGTCGGCGTGGCATCCACATCCGTGTGGAGACGGTTGCCGGCCTCCGGTCCCGCCCCGGCACCGGAGGCCATCGCCCGGCTCCCGGAGGGATCCCGATCCCGCCCGTGTCCTGTGGTGTCAGCAGTCGGGTTGTGGTTTCCTCTTGTCGAGCTGGGCTTTGTCCGGCTGATCGCGGGATTCACGGCTGTCACGGGGGACCAAACTGCTGCCGTGATCTGCCCGAGAGCGCCGGCACAAGCGTGGTCCGGCTGTCGTGGGGATGCACATTCCTGTGTCGGTCGGCCCGGCCGCGGGATGTGCTCGCGGGTACGAGCGCGAAGCCGTCTCCACTGCCTGTGTCTTCGCTCCCGGACGAGCCCCGCCGTCCGCCGCTGCCGCGCAAGCGTCGTCATCCGCGTCGGTGTCCGGAGACCGCCGTGGACGTTGTCGTCGAGCCCGGACGTCCACACCCGCGACCCGTCGGCCGGCGAGTACGCGGCCAGGCGCCCGTCGTAGTGGACGTTCAATTCACCCTTGTTCGACGTGACCCGGCGGTCCCCGGTTTGACAGGGGCGGGCGACAAGCAGGCCGTCGACGACCACGGCGGCCGGGACGGGCCGGGCGGCGAACAAGGGACGATGGTACGCGTTGAACGCGCCGACCAGCAGATCGTGGTCTGCCGCAGCCGTGGGGATTGTCGTCCGGACGCGTCCCTCGCCGTCCAGGACGAGTACGGCGCGGGTGCCGCGCTCGGCCCACTCGTCGACCCACAACACCACCGGATCGACCGACAAGACCGCGAAGTCCGCCTGTCCGTCGACCACCGGAAGTTCCGCGGAGGCACGGACGCGCCCGTCGGCCGCGTCACGACAAGCGTCCGCGTAGCCTCGCGCGAGCAGTCCGTCACAGCACGACAGTTCCCGCCTCAGCCGCCACGTGGGCGGCCTCGCAACCGCGTCCCGTGCCGACCCGCAGCATCGCCGTGCCGTCTGGCACCGACAGACCACGCCGGCCGTCGCCGTCACGCGGCACGGCGACGTGGTCGACAAGCGCTACCGATACCGGCGCCGGCAGTCCCATGTCCGAATCCGCATCCACGTCCGGCAGGCTGTGCCGGCGAGTCCACTGGACCACGCCGAACGACACGTCCAGCGCCGACACCGCGTCACACCCCCGGCCCCCAGAGCCGGAGGCCGTGCGGCATGACACTGCGGCCGCTGCTCGGCAGCATCGCGGCGTGCGAACAGGCCGCGGCCCTCTGGGCGGGGTACTTCGTGCGCGGATCGACGACCTTTCCGCGCACCTGCGCGAGACGGAGCGGAACTGGAGCAGTTGCAGATCACCCGCAAGACCGTCATCGCGCCGGCGGACGGGCTCGACGAGGAGCCCGTCACCCGGCCCGCAGCGCCCGACAACCCGGCCTACCAGCACATCCTCACCGTCTTCGCCGCCCGCGGCGGGCCATTGCGCGCCCGCGACGTGTGCGAGGCCCCGGACCGCGGCGTCCAACCGAAGCACATCGAGGGCATGCGCTCGAAGCCCAAGCGGCTGGTGAAACGTGGCATCCTCACCGAGGCCGGCCCCCGCCCGTTCCTCCAAACCCGGCCGTAGCCCTCCTCGGAACACACGACCGGCCTGCCTCACATTTGCGTATTCTCCACCTCCGGTCGTCGAACCACCTCGCATCTCGATGCGGCCGCGGTCCGGTCGCCGGCGTGCTCGTGGGAGGGCCTATTCGCTGCGGCTCCGGCGACAGCGGCTGTGCCGTTCACACTGTGGGGGGACGGCGCTCGGCCGGACGAGTGAGCGAACGCCTCTCGGACTGCTCTGCGACGAGCCGGTGTTCGAGAATCGATCCCGCCGCCAACCGGGCGGCAGGCAAGTCCGCCGCGGCTCCGCCGCACAACCGGCTCGCCCACGTTGTCCGAGGAGTTCCCAGGCATGCGATTTCGTAGTGTCGCGGTGGCAGCCGCTGCCCTGACCGTGGTTGCCGCTCTCGTCCAACCCGCCCAAGCCGCCCCGCTGATGGACGGCGTCCATCGGTTCCCGGCACTCAGCGACGGAAAGTGTCTGGTCTGGCCCAAGACCGGCGGCAGCGTCGGTAATGTCTCCCTCGGCGCCTGCACGGACACCGCGTCCACCTCGGCGAACTGGCAGGTCCGCCGGCGCCCCAACGGGACGATGGAGATCTCCACCCAAGGATCCGCTCGGCGCGCATGCCTGCGCGTTACAGACTCCTACCATGTGGTCGTCAGCGACAACTGCGATGACATTTACGCGGCGTGGACCGTCTCCATCGGCTCTGACGGCCCGGGAAGCCCTGTGTATGCGGACATCGAGCACACGCCCGGCGACCACTCCGCGTCCTGGGGAAGTCTGATCGACGACCCCGGCGTCACGGGCCGTCTCGTGGTGCGGCGGGTTCCCGTCACCTCCCACTACTGGACGGTGGAACAGGTCGGCTGACGAGCTTGTGCATGGTCGGTGGTGCAGCGTCGCACCATGATCGCGCGGTGGGGAACCGACGCGTGCAGCGGTCGTCAACGGTCGGCGGATGACAGGCCTGTCAGCCGAGGTGATCCCTGAACTCGTCGCCGAGCAAAACCGCAGCACGAGAGGCGCCGTGTTGCCGCCCGCACGCGGCCGCACACCGGCGAGCTCCTCGCGCACGTCGGCCGATCGCGGCGGAACACGGCTACGGACACTGCCGGCGGCGTGTCGCCCACGAGGCACTGCGGTTGGCGCTGTCCATGCGCGACGCCGACGGCGACACGCTCGTGGCGGAGGAGTGTCTGGACCAGATCCACGGCACCTCCACCGGCGGCGCCCCCCAGGCGCTCGCGAGGGCCGGCCTGTTGCGCGTGCGCGCGCCGGGGCATCGGCGCGGGCCGGGCGAACTCCGGATCCGGCCGCCGAACGGGTGCGCGGACTGCGGCTGCTGGGGCATCACCCGGCCCGCCCCTGTGTAGGGGCTGTGAGCAGTGGCGAAGCGACCCCGGGTGGTATCCGGTCGGGGTGTCGCGGTGCGAGCGCCCCGACCTCCCGTGGTCCCGCCCGGACCGCGTGTGCCGCGGCTGCCTGATCCACGTCCGTGAACACGGCCCCGCGCACGCCACCGGGGTTCAACGAGGAGCGGTACAAGAAGCGCAACACCGTCGAACGGGCCATCAACAAGCTGAAGAACTCACGAGCCGTCGCGACTCGCTACGACAAGCGCGGCTACGTCTTCCTCGGCACCGTCACTGCGGCCTCGTTCGTGATCTGGCCGAGGTCCTGACGGACACTGAGGCCGATCACCATCCCGGATCCGCAGGGCGCTGGTGCCCGCATGCACCACGCTGCCGTTCTTGTCGACGACCGTGGCGTCGTTGGCCGAGTTCACCCGCACCGCGATGCCCTGAGCATGGACGACCACGTTGAACGGCGACTCCTCGGGCTCCACTTCCGTCACGACAGTGAACTCCTCGCCGGGGCGCATCCGGTGATCAGTGCCCCAGGGCTCCACCCACGGCAGAGCACGCTTTCGGTCTCGTTGATCACGCTGGTCTTCGACACGCCAAACCCCCAACGAGCAGCATGATCGGCCGGACAGCTCCTGATCGCGTCGGACTCGTTCGTCTGGAAAGTGGGAGATCGGTTGCCGCCCCGGACAGGCTCTGTCCTGTGCGGTGTCCAGGTACAGCGAGTACGCGTCCTCCCCGTCCGCCTTCGGGCTCGGGACCCGCGGCGTTGTCGTCGACTCCTCGGGCAGGCCCTTTGGCTTGCAGGAAGCGTTCCAGGAGCTGCCGGATCTCGGTGTCGGCGGTCGCCTCGAAGACGAACTACGGCCTCGTGTAGGCCCGTTGGGCGGGGACAGTGCAATGCGGGTGAACTTCTGTACTTCCTGTCGCGACCAAGGATCGATCGGGTTCCATCGCGGTCCGGCGCCGGGAGCGGGAGCCGAGTCGTGCACGACTCGACCGTACCTGCCCGGCGCCGGGCTCGGACGCGCTGTCGACGTGTGCTGCGGCTCGTCGATCCGCTGGTTCCATCGCGCGCCCGCGATGACGACTTCGCGCAGGCTCGTTTCCGGCAGGCCGACGGTGGATGTGACCTCGACTCCGCGGCTTCGGTCTTCGCGTGTCGCGTCGCTCGGCCGGGCCGGATCGGCTGGCGGCGGCGCGATCGGTTGTGTGTCGGACACCGGGGTGGCCGTCAGGTTGCCCGCCGACGCAGCCTGCTGCCCACCACGGCGACACCGCCGAACACGACGAGCGCACCGCCGGCGAGGGTCATCGGCACGGACGAGGCGGCTCCGGTGCGCGCGAGTCGGGCGTCCACAGGAGGATTGGTCGACACGGCCGAAGGCGTGGCCGAGGCGGGGGCCGTCGGGGGAGTACTGCTCGTGGCGGAGGGCTTGGTGGTCGTGGTCGGCTTGCCGGTCGTCGTGGGCTTTGCGGTGGGCTTGGTGGTCGGCTTCGACGTTCCCCCCGATACCGGCGCGATGACGAAGTCGGCGCCCGCCGTCGGACCCTCGCCACGGCCCAACCAGACCGACATCGAACCCTTGATCAGGTCGGCGGGCAGTGACTCCGACACCTTGAGCGAGAGGTGGTAGACGATCCGACCGCCGTTGGTGCCGGGGTTGGGCACCGGTATCTCGCCGCGCGCGGACGGGTCGGTCCCGGGATGAAGCGGGATGTCAAGGCGCACCCCACCGGCCGCACGCGCGGCCGACAGGGTGAGGTACTTACCGACAGACCGGTTCAGCTTGGCGTCGAACATGCTGATGGCGAGCCGAACCGGGATGCCGCCGGTGAACGTCTTGGAATTGTTGACGATCGTCAGGGTGGCCTTCGCCGTGGACCCGCGCTTGACGGTGCCCACCATCGTGAGGCTCAGCGAGATGTCCTTCATCCACGGCTCCTGGACCACCACCGGCGGCGCAGTCGTGGTGGTGACCGGCACGGCAGCCCGTGCCGGGGACACGCCCGGAAGCATCGGCACGGCAAGCGCGAGCAACAGCGCAACCGACGCGCCGACAGTGACCTTTTGTGTAGAACGGGTGAAAGATGACAAGTTCATGACGGTCTCCCAAAACGAGCCAAGGGGGTGAGTGTGAAAAATCGAAACAGGACCTGCCGCCGCGAATTCGCGGGGCCGGCGTCCAAAGGGAAACCAAGCGAAACGTGATGATCGGAGAGTTCGAAGCCCGGATGATTCCGCACTTGCCGCTCTCAAACCTCAAGACGTCACACGAGTGGGGTGGTTGCGTCGCGTGGGAAAAAATCCTCATGAAGTCTCCACCGCGACCCGAAACCCGAGCCGGCACACAGGGACGCTCTTCGGCAACCGCCCGTGGGCGGGACGCGGCACACAACCCCTCTGCCACTACGCGTCGTTCGGCACCGGAACAACGCGACTCGACCGGCGAACAGCCGCGTCGCGCCACTTCCCGGCCACTCCGTCAAACGCAGACCTCGGCCGCGCTTCGGCCTCGAAGCCGCGTCGTCTTCGCTGCCGGTGTCTTCGGGGCCGGGCACGTCCCGCACGCCGTCGTCGTCCGCTGCCGCCGCGGCACAAGCATCGTCGGCCGCGTCCCCGTCTTGCGACCGGGCCCTGACGTGCCGGTGGGTGATGTCCTGTCTTCTCGCTCTGGACGAGGCCGGGCCTTCGGAGACGGTCCATGTGCGGATCACCGCGGTCGCGGCCGGGGTGGTGCCGCGCACCGTGTGGCGTCGGCCGGCGATCGCGTGCGAGTCCGGACGCGCGGAACCCGCCCGGCGTCTGTCTTTCACCGTCACGGACGCGTTGTGGGCGCACCTGTCGGACCCTGGGCCCGAACGTGAGCTTGTCTTTTAACCCAGGTCGCGATCGTCGATGTGGCTGGCGCACTCGGGAAACTCACTCGACCGGTGCGAGAGTATGGGCAAGTGATTCTGACCGGTGAGCATGTGACGGCCCCGAGGATGTTGCTGCTGAACAGGGTGGACTTCGAGCCCGGGTGCTCGGTGTTCGAGCTGGAGCGGCCGTTGTTCCTGCGCGCCGGGGACCGGCTCTGGGCCGAGGACGGCAGGGTCGTGGTCGAGTGTGCGTCGGGTGACCGGGAGCGTCCTGCGGGCGGCATGGCGTGCGTGTGTCGCCGTTGGCGGCTTCTTTAGCTTGATGCCGAATCCCGAGGGCCCGGCCAATAGCAGCATGGCACCCGTGTGTCCGGGTTTTTGGTCATCGCACGTGATGTCAGCGGCCTTCGCCGGATCCTGTGCCTCGACCAAGGGGCACAGAGGGATCGGGGCGAAGACTGTGGTGACGAGTCTGCCGTGTGGGCCGGTGCGGGCCGAGGCATTCGCGGAACTGTCCCGCTTCCGGGTCGAGTTCCATGCCTGTCTGACCCGCCGCAGTGATGCGCTGTTCGAGTTGGCGGACGCCGTGCTGTGTGCCGACGGCCCGGTGAGGACGCTGGTCGGGCTCTCGCTCGCGCCGGAGCACCGCCGTGGTCACGGAGCGCTCTACGACGCGGTCAATGGCGGCCGGATCGACACCGACCGACTGCGGGACGCCCTGGCCGGGCTGCCTCTGCCCAGAGCCGCGGACGGGCGGATCATTCTCGCGGTCGACGTCTCGCCGTGGCTGCGGCCGGACGCGGACACCAGCCCGGACCGCTCGTTCTGCCACACGTTCGGCCGCGGCGAGGGCAAGCACCGGATGGTGCCCGGCTGGCCGTACTCGATCGTTGCGGCACTGGAGGCGGGCCGCAGTTCGTGGACCGTGGTCCTGGACGCGGTCCGGCTGGGGCCGGGCGAGGACGTCGCGGCCACCACCGCCGTTCAGGTCCGCGCGGTGGTCGAACGCCTGGTCGCCGCCGGGCAGTACGCACCTCGGGACCCGGACGTGCTCGTCGTGCTCGACGCCGGCTACGACGTCCCCCGCATCGCCTTCCTCCTTGCGGACCTGCCGGTCGAGGTCCTCGGCCGGATGCGCTCGGACCGCGTCATGCGCCGGCCGACATCACCGAGGGCCCACGACCCGCAGGGTGGCCGACCGCCCAAGCACGGCGGCGAGTTCGTCTTCGGGCAACCCGACACCTGGGGCGAACCCCAGGCCGCGACTACCACGACGACCACCCGCTACGGCACCGCGACGGCGACCGCGTGGGACCGCCTCCACCCGCGGCTGACCCGACGCGGCGCATGGGAAGGGTTCGACGGCGACCTGCCGATGATCTCCGGAACGATCATCCGGCTCCGAGTCGACCACCTGCCCACCGGCGGAGACCCCAAGCCGGTCTGGCTCTGGTGGTCCAAAACCGACGCCACCGAAGCCGACGTCGACCGCTGTGGGCAGTCGAACCTG
>NZ_JBHZAV010000181.1:0-18837 GCF_042754445.1 Embleya sp. NPDC059213 | reverse complement strand
ACCCGGGCCCCCCCCCCCTGTTGGGGTGGCGGGGTGTATCTTTTTTTGGGGGGGGGGGGGGTACCCCCCCCCCCCCCCGGGCCTGATCCCCCGCACCTTCCCGCGACCGCTCCCCACGGTCCACGGGCCCACCCCCCAGCGGGTCACGATTGGTAAGACTCGCGACCCGCGCAGAGGGTTGTACGCGCGAGGAAGATTTCTTTTCGGCGTGTGCGACGGGGTCGGAAATCGTGATCAACCCGGATACGGACGGCGATTCCCGGGCCCGCTTCTGAGTATCCGTACGGATGTCCGGCCCCGGCGCCGACCGGCAGAGTGGTCGGCACGGGGAAAGCGCCCACGGAAGCCTCGGGGGAGCGCCGTTCGGGGGAACGGCGGGGCGCGACGACATCGGGATCGGCGTGGGGGCGCCGGTCCCGATGGGACGATCGGCCGGCCGGGGGGCGGCGGGTCGTCCGGGGGCCGGCTTCGCCTGGGGAGGCGGAGCCGGTGCCTTCGTGCCGGGGCCGCCGAGGTCCCGGATCAGCCGGTGATCACCGCGATCAGCCGAGTGCCCGGGGTGAACGCGCCGCGCTCGGCGAGGGCGAACAGGCCGAACAACATCTTCCCGACGTAGATCGGTTCGGGCGCGAAGTCGTGCCGGGCCGCGAAGTCGGCGAGGAACGTGTCCAGCTCCGGGCCGCGGCGGGCGTAGCCGCCGTGGTGGAAGTCGTGCTCCACGTGCCAGTTGTCGGTCGGTGCGCCGCGGGTGCGCCGCTGGAGCTCGGCCACCTCGGCGGCGAGGAAGCCGCCCTTGAGCGCCGCGAAGCCGATCGCCCGCCGCCCCGGCGGCAGGCCCGCCGCGATGCCGGCGAGGGTGCCGCCGGTGCCCACCGCGACGCAGACCACGTCGAAGTCGTCGCCGAGCTCGGCGGGCAGTTCCGCGCAACCGCGCACGGCGGCCTCGTTGCTGCCGCCCTCCGGGAGCAGGTACGCGGGCCCGTGCACGGCGAGCAGCCGATCGAGCACCTGCGGTGTGTGCTTGGCCCGGTAGGTCGCCCGGTCCACGAACACCAGCCGCATGCCGTGTTCGACGGCGAAGGCGAGCGAGGGGTTGAGCGGGCGGCCGGCGAGTTCCTCGCCGCGCACCACGCCGACCGTGGCCAGCCCGAGCGCGTGGCCGGCCGCGGCGGTGGCCCGCAGATGGTTGGAGTACGCGCCGCCGAAGGTCAACAACGTCCGCTGCCCCTGCTCGTGGGCCGCCGTGAGGTTGTACTTCAGCTTGCGCCACTTGTTGCCCGGCACCTCGGGGTGGATCAGGTCGTCCCGTTTGAGCGCGAGGCGTAGGCCCAGGGCGGTCAATCGGGGATCGCGCAGCTCGTGCAGTGGTGAGGGCAGACGTGGGCGCACCCGGTCAAGGGTGGCACGTCGGACGGGCGCTCGGTACGGGTGTCGGTGCGGTGTCGGTGTCGCCTGTCACGGTGGAACGCAAGGGAGCAACCCGCTCTCGACGGGTGATTCGGTGCACTCGAACATGCTCGAACATCACTCGAACACGACGGTTCGCCCGGAGCTGCGGCAATGACGTTGACGTGGGTGGAGGAGCGAGCTTTACTGGCAAACGAGATCGAACTTTTGTTCGATGAAGAGTTCGACTCGAACGGCACGGGGCAAGCGGATGGGCAGCCTGGGGCGGCGGTGCGTGGGGAAGCGCATCGCGGCTCCCGGCCTCGGCGGAGGAGGAGCTGGATGACGCGTCTGCACACCGACCCGGTGGAGGTGCTGCGCAGCGGTGGGGACCCCGCGCGGTTCCTGTGGCACGACCGGCTCTACGTGGTCCGGGAGGTGCTCGGCCACTGGGTGGAGACCGGCGAGTGGTGGCAACACGCGCGCTCGCGGACCGCCGTCGTGGCGACGGGGGAGCGCGAGGTGTGGCGCGTGGAGGCCGGGGCCGGCCGCAGCGCGCCGTTGGGTGTGTACGACCTCAGCCTGGACGCCGGCGCCGGGACCTGGACGCTGGCGCGGACCGCCGATTGAGGAGGTGACCGGGTGAGCGCGAGTGCGAGCCCGAGCGCGAGTTGGAACCAGTCCGCCCACATACCCGAGCCGCCGCCGATCCGACGGGCGCCCGTGCGCTGGTCGTCCGCCCCGCGCGGCGCGCTGGACCTGCTGACCCAGGCCCGGCGCGGGCTCACCGAGGCCGCCGTCGACCGCGACGCCGCGGAGCGGTACGCCACCGCCCATCTGGCCGCGCTGCGGGTGGCGGCGGCCGTGCTCGCCGCCCGGGCGCAGGCCGACGACGAGCGGGCGGGCCGCCGTCGGCGGGCCCCGCGCAGTGCCTGGGAGCTGCTGCCGAAGGTGGCGCCCGAGCTGACCGAGTGGGCGGCCTTCTTCGCCGCCGGCGCCCGCAAGCGTGCCGCGGCCGAGGCCGGACTGCCCGGCGCGGTCACCGGCCGCGAGGCGGACGACCTGATCCGCGACGTGGAGACCTTCTTCCGCCTGGTGGTGCGCCTGCTCGCACTGCCCCCGATCCCGGCCCCACCCCCTCCTATCGATTGAACGCACCGGATGAACCGACCCAGCCGACCGAACCGCCCGTTCGCGCACCTGCACGTCGCGTCCGGGCATTCGATGCGCTACGGCGTCGCGCATCCGCGCACGCTGATCGAGCGTGCGGTCGAACACGGCCTGGACACGCTCGCGCTGACCGATCGGGACGGGGTCTACGGCGCCGTCGCGTTCGCGCGCGGGTGCGTCGCGGCGGGCATCCGGCCGATCCTGGGCGCCGAGCTGGCGGTGCTGCCGATCGAACCGGCCGCCGCCGAGCCGGGCCGGCGTCGGCGCACCCCGGCCCGCGGCGGCGCGTTCACCGACGCCGGGCACCCCCGGGTCACCGTGCTGGCCCGGGGCAAGGCCGGTTGGGGCGCGCTGTGCCGGTTGATCAGCGACGCGCATCGGCGCGACCGGGCCGACCCGGTGACCACGTGGGACGCGCTCGCCGCCACCGACGGCGCCGTGGTGGTACTGGTCGGACCCGACTCGGAGATCGGCCGGGCGGTCGCCGCCGACCGGCCCGCGCGCGCCGAGCGGCTGCTCGCCCGGGCCCGGACCGCGCTGGCCGAGGACGCCCTCTTCATCGAACTGGTGTGCCATCTGGCGCCGCTCGGCCGGGCCCGCTCGGCCGCCCACGCGGCCCGGATGGCACTCCTGGCCGACGCCCACCGGGTGCCCGCCGTGCTCACCAACGCGGTGCGCTACGCCGACCGCGAGGACGCCGTGGTCGCCGACGTGCTCGACGCGGCCCGCCGACTGGTCCCGCTCGGCCGACACCACCTGAGCCGCACCGGCTCCGAGGAATACCTCAAGCCCACCCTCGACATGGTCGCCGTCGCCGCCGAGATCACCTGCCTGGCCGGCCGCGGCACCGCCGCCGCACTGCTCGACGCCACCCGCGCCCTCGCCGACGACCTGGTCCTGGACCCGGCCGAGGACCTCGGCATCGGCAGCGTGTTCTACCCCGAACCGGAGGTGCTCGGCGTGCCCGCGAGCCGGGCCGCCGCCGAACTGCGCGCCCGCTGCGAGGCGGGCCTGGGCCTGCGCGGCATCGCCCCCACCACCGAGGCGCGCACCCGCCTGGACGACGAACTCGCGCTGATCGGCCGACTCGGCCTGCCGTCCTACTTCCTGACCGTGGCCGGCGTGGTCGACCTGATCCGGGAGATGGGTGTGCGCTGCGCGGCCCGCGGCTCCGGCGCGGGCAGCCTGGTCAACCACCTGCTCGGCATCTCCGGGGTGGACCCGCTGCGGCACGGCCTGCTGATGGAGCGATTCGTCTCGGACCGACGCGCCGCGCTGCCCGACATCGACGTCGACGTCGAATCCGCCCGCCGCACCGACGTCTACCGGCGGATCATGGAGGTCTTCGGCCCCGAGCGCTGCGCGTGCGTGTCGATGGCCGAGACCTACCGCGCCCGCCACGCCATCCGCGACGTCGGCGCCGCGCTCGGCCTGGCCGCCGGCGAGATCGACGAACTGGCCAAGGCGTTCCCGCACATCCGCGCCCGCGACCTCGCCGCGGCCCGCCGCGACCTGCCCGAGCTGCGCGGCAGCCGAATCGCCCGGGACGGCGGCCTGGACGGCCTGTTCGCCCTCGCCGCGCGCCTGGACGGACTGCCCCGACACCTCGCCCTGCACCCGTGCGGCGTACTGCTGTCCAACCCCACCCTGCTGGACCGCACCCCCGTCGAGACCTCCGCGCAGGGCTTCCCGATGAGCCAGTTCGACAAGGAGGACGTCGAACACCTCGGGCTGCTCAAACTCGACGTGCTCGGCGTACGCATGCAGTCCGCGATGGCACACGCGGTGGCCGAGATCGAACGCGTCGAGGGCACCGCCCCCGACCTGGACACGATCGCGTACGACGACCCCGCGACCTTCGAGCTGATCCGCTCCAAGCGCACCCTGGGCTGTTTCCAGATCGAATCGCCCGGTCAGCGCGAGCTGATCGGCAAGTTCGCCCCGGAGACGTTCGAGGACATCATCGTGGACATCTCGCTGTTCCGACCCGGCCCGGTCAAGAGCGACATGGTCACCCCGTTCCTGGCGGCCCGCCAGGGCTGGGCCGAGCCGTACTACATCCACGAGGACTTCCGGGACGCGCTCGCCGAGACCTGCGGCGTGGTGGTCTTCCACGAACAGGTGATCCGGATCATCCACATCGCCACCGGATGCGATCTCGCCCGCGGCGACGCGGCCCGGCGCGCGCTGGGCAGCCACGAGCGGAAACCGATCGTCCGCGACTGGCTGTACGAGCGAGCCGCGGCCCGCGGCTACCGCACTCCCGTGATCGACAAGATCTGGGAGGTGCTGGAGGCGTTCGCGTCGTTCGGCTTCTGCAAGGCGCACGCCGCCGCGTTCGCGGTGCCCACCTACCAGTCCGCGTGGCTCAAGGCGCACCACACCGCCGCGTTCCTGGCCGGCGTGCTCACCCACGACCCGGGGATGTACCCCAAACGGCTGATCCTGGACGACGCCCGCCAATTCGGCGTGCCGATCCTGGGCGTCGACGTCAACCGCTCGGACGACGTCTACCGGGTCGAGCCCGACGCCGACGGCACGCCCGGTCTGCGGATCCCGCTCGCCGAGATCAAGGGCATCGGCGCCGACGAGGTCGCCCACGTGCTGGCGCACCGCCCGTACACGTCCCTGGTCGACTTCAGGGCCCGCGCCGGCGCGTCCCGCCCGACCACCGAACGGCTGATCACCGTCGGCGCGTTCGACACCGTGCACCCGGCCCCCAGCACCCGCCGCGACCTGCTGCTGCACCTCGCCGACCTGGACCGGCTCGGCCGCGCCGGGCGGCATCGGGGCGGCGCCGAGCTCGATCTCGGACTGGCCCCCGACGCACCGCCGGCCACCGGGCTGCCCGAGCTCACCGCCGTCGAGCGGGTCCGCGCCGAACTCGACATCCTCGGTCTGGACGCCGACCGACACGTGCTCGACTTCTACGCGCCGTTCCTGGCCGACCTGGGCATCACCCGCGCCCGCGACCTGCTGAACCGGCGCAACCGCGCCGAACTGCTCGTGGCCGGCGTCAAGGTGGCCACCCAGACCCCGCCGATCCGCACCGGCCGCCGGGTGATCTTCCTGACCCTGGACGACGCCACCGGACCGGTGGACACCACCTTCTTCGAGGACGCCCAGGACCCGTACGCGGCCACCCTGTTCCACTCCTGGCTGCTCGTCGTGCGCGGCGTGTTGCGGCGCACCGGCCCGCGCGGCGTGTCGCTGCGGGCCACCGGCTGCTGGGAGCTGGGAGCCCTGTACGACGCCTGGAGCACCGGCGGCCTCCCGGCCGTACACGAACTGATGGCCGCGTCGACCCCCACCGCCCCCGCCCCCGCCGCCCGCCGGGTCCTGGTGCACGCGAGCGGCTTCAAGGTCTCCCCGTACGCCGACCTGCGCCCGGCCGGCGGCCCCGGCAAGCAACCCCCGCGCAAGCTCTGGCACGCCAGCCCCGGGAGCGCGGGATGATCGTCCACAACGCCCTAAGGTGGAACCCGACCAGTTCCGGAGGAGGGTGTCCGTGTCCGACCAGACGCGCAGGCGCAGCTCGATGCGTACGGCCGTCGTGTGGCAGGTGCTGCGCGAGGCGTTGGACCGACGGGTCGAGGCGGCCGGGCGCGGCGTCCTGGACGTGCTCGACGCCGGCGGCGGCACCGGCAACCTCGCCGTGCCGATCGCCCGACTCGGCCACCGGGTCACCGTCGTCGACCCCAGCCCGGACGCGCTCGCCGCGTTCGAACGCCGGGCCGCCGAGGCCGGCGTCACCGACCTGGTCCGGGCCTACCAGGGCGACACGCACGGCCTGTTCGACGTGGTCGAACCGGACGCCGCCGACGTGGTGTTGTGCCACGGCGTGCTGGAGGTGGTCGACGACCCCGCGGCCGACCTCGCGCACATCGTCCGCGCCCTGCGCGCCGGCGGCACGCTCAGCCTGCTCGCGGCCAACCGCACCGGCGCGGTCCTGGCCCGCGCCCTGGCCGGACACTTCGACCAGGCCCGCGACCTGCTCGCCGACCCCGAGGGCCGATACGGCCCGGCCGATCCGCTGCCGCGCCGGTTCACCGTCGCCGACCTCACCGAACTGGTCGCCAAAACCGGCCTGGAGGCCGGCCCCGTGCACGCGATCCGGGTCTTCGCCGACCTGGTCCCGGGCGTCCTGGTCGACGACCCGGCCTCGTTCGACGCGCTCCTGGACCTGGAACGCGCCGCGGCCGAACAGCCGGAGTACCGCGCCCTGGCCACCCAACTGCACCTGTTGGCGAGCAAGCCGGCGGGCTGACCCGCACCCCGATCGCATCCTCGGTACGGGCGGTGCCGGATGAGCACCGCCCGATCCGCCCCGCCGGCGATCATGCACGTGGACATGGACGCCTTCTACGCGTCCGTCGAGATCCGCCGCAACCCCGAACTGCGCGACACCCCGCTGGTGGTGGCCGGCCAGGGCCCGCGCGGGGTGGTGCTCTCCGCCACCTACGACGTGCGCGCGCTGGGCGTACACGCCGGCCAGGCCACCTCCCGGGCCCGCCGGCTCGCCCCGCACGCGGTGTTCCTGTCACCGGACCACGACGACTACGGGCTGGTCTCCGGCGGCGTGATGGAGGTGCTCCGCTCGATCACCCCGCGGGTGGAGCCGCTGTCCCTGGACGAGGCGTTCCTGGACCTGGCCGGGGTCACCCGCCGACTCGGCCCGCCGGCGGCGATCGGCGAGAACATCCGCGCCCGGATCCTCGACGAGCAGGGCATCACCTGTTCGGTCGGCATCGCCGACAACAAGTTCACCGCCAAGCTGGCCGGCGCACTGGCCAAGCCGGACGGACTGAGCGTGATCCGTCCCGAGGAGGTGGTGGACTTCCTGCACCCGCTCCCGGTGGACCGGCTGTGGGGCGTCGGCGAACGCACCGGCGCGCTGCTGACCGATCTGGGCCTGACCACCATCGGTGATGTCGCGCACACCTCGGTCGAGACCCTGAGCCGCGCGCTCGGCCCGGCCGCGGGTCGCGGACTGCACGAACTCGCGTGGGGCCGGGACCGGCGTCCGGTGATCCCGTGGGAACCCGAACGCAGTATCGGCGCGGAGGAGACTTTTCCCACCGATGTGGACGACCCGGACGTGATCCGCCGCACCCTGCTCGACCTCGCCCACCGCACCGCGACCCGACTGCGCCGGGCGAAGGCGGCCGGGCGGACCGTCACGATCAAGATCCGATTCGCCGACTTCAGCACCATCACCCGGTCCAGGACCCTGCGCGAGGCCACCGACGTGGGCCACGAGATCTACGGCGTGGCCTGCCTGCTGCACGGCGCACTGGGCCTGGAACGGGCTCGACTGCGGCTGGTGGGCATCCGGGTGGAGGGCCTGGTCGGCGGCGCCTACCCGCGCCAACTGGCGCTCGGCGAACGGGTCCTGGGCCGGCGCGAGGCGGAGCGCGCGGCCGACGCGGTGCGCGGCCGGTTCGGCGACGCGGCGCTGACCTCGGCCACGCTGCTCACCCCCGGACCCGGCTCGCACGGGCGTTCCGGGCGCTGAGTCCGACCCCGCGGATCACGACCGGTACGCGGCTGTGACCCACGTGGCCCCGCCCCTCAGCGCGAACCCGCTCCGGCCGCATATCATCGAAGCCCTGACCGGGGGACATGAGCGTGCGCCGGACAGGGCAGGAGTGTCGACAGGGGCGGGGATCGATGTGGTGACCCATCATCTTGGAGCAGGCTTCGAGCCCGTGCCGAGGGTGGCTTTCACGACAGCGATTACCTGCCTATCCTGAAAGGGCCGCAAGGTCGCGTCGCGGCCGACGAAGGAGGACGCCGTGCCGCTCTCAGAGCACGAGCAGCGCATGCTTGAGCAGATGGAGCGAGCGCTCTACGCCGAAGATCCCAAATTCGCGACAGCGCTCGAAGCAGCCGGCATGCGCCGGCACACCCGGCGACGCACCGTCCAGGCAATCCTCGGATTCCTGCTCGGCATCGTCCTGTTGATGACCGGCATGATGGTCCAACAGATCTGGGTGAGCGTCATCGGCTTTCTGGCGATGCTCGGTGGGGCGCTCCTCGCGGTCACCGGCTGGCGCCGGGGACCCGCGACGGCCAACGCGGGCGAAGGCGGCGGCGCTCCCGGGCGCGCACCGCGCCGGCGCAAGGCCAAGGTGATGAACCGCATCGAGGACCGCTGGCGCCGTCGGCGCGAGGAAAACGGCGGCTGACCCTTCGGGTGATCCGGACGACGCGGCGGGGGAGACCCCGCCGCCGCCCGGCCGACGGGCGGACCCGGGGTCGAGACCCATCGACCCACCCGGGTGATTCGCTGGGCACACAGCAAACGCCGCCGGCGGTGATTCCCGAGATCCTCGGGAGTCACCGCCGGCGGCGTTTTTCGTAGGTTTCGGGCGGCCGCTGCACCCCGGCCCCGCCGTACTCAGCCGACGTCGGCCGGCTTCACGGTGGGCCCGGGGCCGTCGCCGCGGCGACGGCGCGGTCGGAACCGCTCGACGAACGTGTACCGGCGCTCGGCCAGGCTCGGTCGACCCCGGCGGCGCAGCGACGACGGGAGCAGCGTGGCGCGCAGTCGCGCGCCGCGCCCGGCCCGCGCGAGCAGGCCCTTGCGGATCGCCCGTACGTCCTCGCCCAGCCCGGCCTCCCGGGTCGGCGGGGTCTGCGCGTACAACAACCGCTCGGTGGCCAGCGCGACGCGCGGCAGCGCCTCGCGGGCCGCGAGCAGCGCGGCGGACTCGGGGTTCGCGGCGTCGTCCGCCGCCGCGGATCGCTCGGCGAGCACGAGCAACAACCGCTGCGCCGCCTGCCGCGGCGTCTCCCCGTCCGGTGCCGGATGGCCCAGGTCGCGGGCGGTGTCCAACACCTCGGCCCAGCCGCCGAGCACCGGCCCGGCACGATCACCGGGTTCGGTGTCCGCCCCGTCCGCCGCCACGTTTCGGGTCAGCGCGGCGAGTCGACGCCCCCTGACCCGGCCCCGGGCCAACATCGGCGCCGCCGCGAGCAGTACGAACAACAGGATCGCCGAGCCGATCAACAGCGCCCGGCCGGAGAACCAGGGCCCGTCCGAGGAACCGCCGGCGGTGACCGGCGCGGTGCTCGCGGACGCCGACGGCGTCGCGCTCTGCGAGCTCTGCGGCTGCTTCGTGGGCAGTTCGCCCGCGCTGCCCGGCGGCGCGGACGGCGCGACCGGCGCGACGTCCTGCTGGGCGTAGGAGGGCGAGTTGCCCCGCGAGGGGGTCGGCTCGAACCGGATCCAGCCCGCTCCGGCGAAGTACAGCTCCGGCCACGCGTGCGCGTCGTGGCTGCTGACCTTGTAGGTCAGATCGGTCTGCAGGGTGCCGGGGATGAAGCCGACCGCGACCCGGGCCGGGATGCCCAGCGTGCGGGCCATCACCGCCATCGCCGAGGAGAACTGTTCGCAGTAGCCGACCTTCTGCTCCAGGAAGTTCTCCAGCGCGGAGGCGCCGTTGCCCTGCGGGACCTTGGTGTCGTAGCGGAACTGGTTGGAGCGGGCGAACCACTCCTCCAGGTTGCGGGCCCGGTCGTAGGAGGTGCCGTTCCCGCCGATCTTGAGCGCCTGCTGACGGATCCGGTTCACCATGTCGGCCGGCAGCGGCAACGACACGTACGGCGCGAGCGAGGGCGGCGGCGGCCCGGCGGCCTTGAGCTGGGCCGGGGTCGGCTCGACGTCCAGGCTGGTCACCGTCCAGCCCAGCCCCCGGGTGTCCTGCTTGTTGTCGCCGAGCAGCAGCCGACCCTCGGGCTCGAACCGCCAACTGCCCTTCACCTGGACCTGCGACGCCGGGTAGGGCATCGGCAACGAGCCCTGCCGATACCCGTCGTTGGCCTCGATCCGGGTGGTCACCTCGGCGGTGCGCACTGCCGGGTCCAGTCCCGCGGGCTTGGGGAAGTCCTTCGGCACGTCGGTCAGTTGCCGTTCCGAGGGCTGCCAGGTGCGGCCGTCGAATCGGTCCAGGGAGGAGATCCGCAGGTAGATCGAGCCGGGGGTGGCCGCGTTGGTGCGGTAGCGCATCAGCTCGACGTTGTCCGCGCGGTTCAGTTCGTCGGAGAGCTTGACCACGGGGTTGATCGTGGTCAGGCGGTGCGACTGCGGTCCGTTGTCGGTCTTGTCGATCAGCCGGTTGGCGCTGAGCGGGATCAGCGCCGGGACGGCCACCGCCACCGCGAGCGCGGTCAGGCCGATCCGGCCGCCGCCGCGCGCGGGTGGGCGGTACTGGCGCGGCGGCGGATAGCCGGGCGGGGTCGGCGGGGTCAGTGGGCGACCCCAGCGCAACAGCCGTTCCCGGCCCTCCGCGAGCAGCAGCAGCACGTAGGCCAGCGCCGCGATCAGGAAGATCGCCCAGCCCAGTCCGGACCGGGACAGCGCGGCCGGCACGCTGTAGAGGGCCAGCAACGGCAGGCCCGCGGGGGCCGCCTGGGCGTAGGTGACCGCGATCAGGTCCACGAGTACGGCCATGCCGCCCATCACCAGCAGCAGGATCGCGATGATCCCGGGCGAGGCCGGCGCGGGCGTGGTGAACTCGCGGATGTCCTGCCCGCCCACGCGCAGCAGTTGCACGAACGCGTCGATGCTGCTCGGGGTGGGGATCGGGCCGCTGGCGTCGGGCACGCAGACGAGCAGCAGATAGGGCACCAGCGCGGCGAGTTGGGTCAACCCCACGATCGGGCGGGGCACCCGGATGCGTCGGGCTCCTTCGCCGACCAGGGCGACCAGGAGGATCGCGCCCAGACCCTGGGCGATCCAGCCGCCCGCGTCGACCAGCGGGAGCAGCGAGGACGACGTCAGCGCGGTCGCGAGTCCCGCGACCAGGGCCAGGCGCAGCCGACCGGTCATGACCTTCCCCCTCCATCGACGGTGCCGCCCCCGACCGTGGGCGCCGCGCGCGGGCGCGGCGGGGGCGAGGGGTTGCCGGCGCTCGCGGGCGCGACGGGAGCACTCGCCCGCGAGGTGCCGGCGAAGGACATCGAACCGGCCGCGGCGGGGTCGCCCACCCGACCGGCCGAGCGCCACAGCTCGGACAACCGCGAACCGGCCCGGGCGGACAACACCCGCCAGCCGGCCTGGCGCAGCAGGGCCACCGCGCTGTCGTGCGGCAACGCGCCGGGTACCCGGCCCCACGTGCTCACGTCCAGGACGACCGCGACGCCGCGGCCGGAGCGGTGCCGGGCCCGACCGAGCCGCTTGACGTCGTCCTCGGTCAGCGCGCCGAGCACGGCCACGGTCAGCCCGCCGCCGTTGGGATCACGCAGTGCGGGCTCGGCCTGGTCGAGTGCGGCCACCGGCACGGTCTCCACCACGGCCAGCGCGTCCAGCAGGAAGCCCTCCAGGTCGCCGGGCGCGGCCCGGATCCCCTCCAGGTCCCCGGCCAGGGCGTCGCCCTCGGCGTCGAGCAGCCGGGTGGTGTAGCCGCGACGGCACAGATGCACGCCCACCGAGGCGGCGGCCGAGACGACCCATTCGAAGGACGAGGCCGGTCCCTCGCCCACGTGCGCGCCCGCGCGCGTGTCGATCATCACGGTGGCCCGGTTCTGCCACGCCTGTTCCTCGCGGCGCACCATGAGTTCGCCGCGGCGGGCGGTGGAGCGCCAGTGCACCCGGCGCACGTCGTCGCCGTGCCGGTACTCGCGCGGGACCACGTCCTCCTCGCCGGACGCGGACACGTTGCGGGCGTGGCTGTCGCCGTAGCCGGTCCACTCGCCGCCCAGGTCCACCGCGGGCAGCGGTTGTACCGCCGGGGTGACCACCAGGGTGTCCCGCGCGGCGAAGGATCGGGTCAGTTCGCACATCCCGAACGGGTCGGCCATCCGCAACCGCAGCGGCCCGACCGGGAAGCGCCCGCGCAGGTCGGAGCGGACCCGGTAGGACACGTGCCGACTGCCGTGCGGCTCGATCCGGTCGAGCACGAACCGCGGTCGCGAGCCGAGCACGTAGGGCACGTGGTCCTCCAGCATCAGCAGGCCGGTGGGGATGCGCGAGACGTTGTCCACGCGCAGCCGTACCTGTGACTCGTGACCGGCCGCCACCCGGGGCGGTTCCAGCGCCCGGGCGCTGGTGACCAGGTGCCGGGTGCGGGCGACGATCAGTACCGACACCAGAGGCAGCGCGGTGAGCAGGAAACCGACCCGCAACAGGTCGCGTTGGCCCAGGATCACCGCGCAGATGCTCGCGGCGACCCCCGCCGCGAGGAAGGACCGCCCCCGCGTCGTCAGGCCGGACAGGGCGGTACGCACGTCAGCGCGCCGCCCCGGAGCCCGTGCCGCCGAGGCGACCGTCGGACGGCACCGGCGCGTAGCCCTGGTGCGCGGTGGGTGCCTGTGTCGGGTACGGCCGGCCGCCGTTGTGCTGCGGGACGCCGCCGGGGTAGGGCAGGTGCGCGGGCGGCGCGGGCGGGACCTGCACGGTCTGCGGGGCGCCGATCCGACCCTGGGCCGGCGGGAGCTGCCCGTTCGGCGAGCCGGGGACCGGGACCTGGCGGACGATGTCGGCGACGATCTGCTCGGGGGTGCGCCGGGCCATCTGCGCGTCGGCGGTCGGCAGCAGCCGGTGTGCGAGCACCGCGACGGCCAGCGCCTGAAGGTCGTCCGGGAGCACGTAGTCGCGGTTGTCCAGCGCCGCCGCCGCGCGGGAGGCGCGGACCAGGTGCAGGGTCGCCCGCGGCGAGGCGCCCAGGCGCAGTTCGGGGGAGCGGCGGGTGGCGTCGACCAGGTCGACCGCGTAGCGCGCGACGGCCGGGGACACGTGCACCCGGCGCACCGTGTCCGCGAGTCGGACCAGGTCCTCGGCGTCGGCCACCGGGCTCAGGTCGGTCAGCGGCGAGCCGGCGCTGTGGCCGCCGATCATCCGCAGTTCGGCGTCCGCCGCGGGGTAGCCCATCGAGACCCGGGCCATGAACCGGTCCCGTTGTGCCTCGGGGAGAGGATACGTTCCCTCCATCTCCACCGGGTTCTGCGTCGCGATCACCATGAACGGCGCCTGCAGTTCGTAGGTGGTGCCGTCGACGGTGACCTGACGCTCGGCCATGCACTCCAGGAGCGCGGACTGGGTCTTGGGCGAGGCCCGGTTGATCTCGTCGCCGACCACGATGTTCGCGAAGATCGCGCCGGGCTTGAACTCGAACTCGCGCTTCTCCTGGTCGAAGACGCTGACTCCGGTGATGTCGGAGGGAAGCAGGTCCGGGGTGAACTGGACCCGGCGCATCTCGCAATCGACCGAGCGCGCGAGGGCCTTCGCGAGCATCGTCTTGCCGACTCCCGGAACGTCCTCGACGAGCAGGTGGCCCTCGGCCAGCAATACGGTCAAGGCGAGGCGGACGACCTCGGGCTTGCCCTCGATCACGGTCTCCATGGCCCCGCGGATCCGATCGGTGGTGACCGTCAGATCCCCCAGACCGGCCTGATCGTTGAACGTCGACACCCGTGCCCCTCCCTGGAACCGCGTTGTGCACGCCCTGGGTAGGGCCACAGGCCGATTCTCCCGGTCGCGTGCGCTGCCGTCACCCCGTTGGCCGGCCCGGACGACGCACGATGCGACTCCGGAGGGTAGTCGACGCGCCGCAGGGACGATCCGGTCGGCAGAAAATGGCTCGGCCGAGACGGGACGGTCTCCTCGATAGTGCCGCGCCGAGCCGGAATTCGGGTCGGCAGGATCGGGGCGACGGACCCTAGGACTGTTCGGGAGCGTCTTCCGGTTGCACGTCCGGGAGGGGGAAAACCTCGCGCAACAGGCCGGTGGTGACGTCGTATACGAACCCGCGCACCGTGTTGTTGTGCAGCAGGAACGGTGACCTGCGCACCCGGTTCATCGACTGGCGCACGTCGCCGTCGAGATCGACGAACGCCTCGACCGCCCATTGCGGGCGCAGACCGGTGTCGGCCTCCAGTTCGCGGCGGAAGTCCTCGGTCACGGTGAGCATGCCGCACCGGGTGTGGTGGATCAGCACGACCTGTGTGGTGCCCAGGTGTCGCTGACTGATGGTCAGCGAACGCACCACGTCGTCGGTGACCACGCCGCCCGCGTTGCGGATCACGTGCGTGTCACCGAGTTCGAGTCCGAGCATCGCGTGCACGTCCAGGCGGGCGTCCATGCAGGTGACGACTGCGGTGTGTCGGACCGGCATCGCGGACATGCCGGGATCGCGGTACTTCTCCGCATAGTGGCGGTTGGCAGCGACAAGACGATCGACCATGGTCAGGACCGTACCGATCCCGGCCGTCTTTCGCCTCGTGGGGGGAGTCACACTGCCCGCGCGTCGAGGGTCTCGTCACCATTTCGGGTCTATGAGTGCCAATCCCGAAATGGGAGGTTCGTACCGGGAGCCCAATGCTGCGGAGGTGGAAACCCGCGCCCGATGTGGGGGAGTGGCGTGCGGGGGGCGCGCAATCGGGTGGTTCTCCCGACGTACCCCTTCTGACCTGGGCTTTTATCCCGGATGGGAACAGAGTGACGCGCCCGAAAAGGGTTGACCGTGGGGTTTGGTGGAGTAGAGTGGCGGGAAATGGAGCTGAAAAGCTCCACGTGGCGGCCGGAGGTGCTCGGTGTTCCTGGGCACGTACGAGCCCCGGTTGGACGAAAAAGGCCGGCTGATCCTGCCGGCCCGGTTCCGGGACGAGCTGGCGGAGGGCCTTGTGATCACAAAGGGGCAGGAACGCTGCCTCTATGTGTGGCCCATCGCGGAGTTCACCCGGATCGCCGAACAATTGGGCCGCGCCCCGGTGACCTCCAAGGCCGCCCGGGACTACACGCGCGTCTTCTACGCGGGTGCCTCCGACGCGGTGCCGGACAAGCAGGGGCGGGTGCTGGTGCCGCAACCGCTGCGGGACTACGCCGGGCTCGACCGGGACAGCCGCGACTGCGTGGTGATCGGGACCAACACCCGGGTCGAGCTGTGGGCGGCGAAGACCTGGCACGACTACCTCGCGGAGCAGGAGCAGTCCTTCGCCGAGCTGTCCGAGGAGGTGCTGCCCGGCCTGCTGTGACCGAGGCGGCGACGCCCGGTGCCGCGCCCTCTCCCGCACCCCTCCCGAACGCGATCTCGACCGCGGCGCACCTGCGGCGAGGTCTCCACCCGCTCCGAGCTTTCTGGCACTCCTTCCCCGGTGCCAGAGGTCACTTCCCCAGACGAGCGGGCGGGGACCTGGCGGCATGTTCTCCCGGCACCTCGCGACCCAGCCTCTAGACTGCGGGTTTCCGCACGACGAAGGGCCCGGAGTGAACGCGACGATGGTGGAGGGGCCGTGACGGCGCCCGCCCACATTCCGGTCCTGCTGGAACGGTGCGTCGAACTGCTCGCCCCCGCGCTGCGCGCGCCCGGAGCGGTCGTGGTGGACGCGACGCTGGGGATGGGCGGGCACAGCGAAGCCCTGCTGACGGCCTTCCCCCAGGCACGGCTGATCGGCCTGGACCGCGACCCCGAGGCGCTGGAGCGCTCCGGCGCCCGGCTGGCGGGCTTCGGCGAACGGGCCACGCTGGTGCACGCGGTCTACGACGAACTGCCGCAGGTGCTCGACCGACTGGGCATCGAGCGGATCGACGGCATCCTGTTCGACCTCGGGGTCTCCTCGCTGCAACTGGACCGGGCCGATCGCGGCTTCGCCTACGCGCAGGACGCGCCGCTGGACATGCGGATGGACCCGACCGTGGGTATCACCGCGGCCGACATCCTCAACAGCTACACCGCCGGCGATCTGGCCCGGATCCTGCGCGACTTCGGCGAGGAGCGGTTCGCCCGCCGGGTCGCCGACGCGATCGTGCGCGAGCGGGAGAAGGAGCCGTTCACCAACAGCGCGCGGCTGGTCGACATCGTGCGCACCGCGATCCCGGCCGCCACGCGGCGCACCGGCGGCAACCCGTCCAAGCGCACGTTCCAGGCGCTGCGCATCGAGGTCAACGGCGAACTCGCGGTCCTGGAGCGCGCGTTGCCCGCGGCGGTGCGGGCGCTGGCGCTGCACGGGCGGATCGTGGTGATGTCCTACCACTCGCTGGAGGACCGGATGACCAAGCGGGTGCTCGCGGCCGGCGCCACCAGCAAGGCGCCGCCGGACCTGCCGGTGGTCCCGGAGGACCTGCAGCCCCGGCTGGAGTTGCTCACCCGCGGCTCGGAGAAGGCGAGCGAGCGGGAGAACGCGGACAACCCGCGCGCGGCCTCGGTGCGGCTGCGAGCGGCGGAACGGGTGCGGGAAGACCTGTGAATCGGGGCGGCGGACGGGGGAGCCGGGGATGAGCGGCGCGGCAAGGACGATGACCCGGATCCGGCTGGCCGCACACCAGGCCAAGGGTTCGACGCGCACCCCGTTCGTGGTGCTCGTGGTCGGCCTGCTCGGTGGTGGCCTGCTGTCCCTGCTGCTGCTCAACACCGCGCTCAACCAGGGCTCGTTCGAGTTGGGCCGGTTGCAAAAGCGCCAGGACCAGCTCACCGACGACCGGGAGGCGCTCCAGCGGGAGCTGGACGCCAAGGCCGCACCGGGCGACCTCGCGCGACGCGCCCAGGAACTGGGCCTGGTCCCGGGCGGCAGCCCGGTGTTCATCGATCCGGCGACCGGACGAGTGCTCGGCGTCCCGAAGCCGGCCACGTCCAAGCCGCCGCTGGTGCCCGAGACACCGGTTGCCCCGGTGTCGCCGGCGGCCCCCACGTCGCCCGCACCGCCGCCGGCGGCCGGTGGCGGGCCGGGGGCACCCGTGTCGGCCGGGCCGACCTCGGCCGGTGCCTCCGGCACGCCCGAGGCCACCGCGTCGGCTGCGCTGGCCGCCGAGGCGCCGGTCGCCTCGGCCGGCTCCACGACGCCGGAAGCGACCCGTTGACGGTGTTCGCCGCACCCCGGTTCGCCCACCCCGGCGACCGGCCCACCCGGCTCGACGGGTCGGCTCGGTGCCGGGCGCGCGGCCTTGTCCTTCCGGCTTTCCTCGACCATGTCGGACGAGGTGCGGGCCGCGGTCGGCGGTGCTGCGGCGGCGTCGAACCGCCGGGGGGTGCGCGTTTTCGGGTGGCCGGGTCCGGGTGGGGCCGCCGGTGGGTGGGCCTCGGGCGCGGGCGCGGGCGCGGGTGTGGTGTGTTCGGTGGGCGGGGTGGTCGGATGATCTCCCGTCCGGTGTGCGTGGTGTCGTCGGTTGCTCGGGTTCGGGTGCCGTCGCTGGTCGGCCGGTCGCCCGGTGGCGGGATCGGGCGACGTGGTGCGGCCGGGAACGGCGCCGCCCGCTCGTTCGCTCGTTGTACGTATGAGTCGCCGTGAGTGGCGTGCGGCCCAATTCAGGTGAAGGGACCTCGCGTTGACCGACGGACGCCGTGACCCCCGTGATCCGCGTGATCCCGACGAGCCGCGTTCGGCCGGCCGGGCCCGCCCGGAGCGTGGCGCCGACCCGGCCGCGTCCTCGGACCGCCGGCCCCGGCCGGCCGCCCGGCCGCGCCCGGCCGACGGCTCGGGTGCGCCGGACGGGCGACGCCCGCGTGCCGACCCGCCCGTGCCGCGTGGCGCGCGCCCGCGCACGGGCGACGACGGGCGGGGCGAGTCCGGGGCGGGTCGGCCTCGGGCGGGTGCCGGGGGGCGGGGCGGTGCCGGTGTGGGTGGGCCCCGCGAAGGTGTCGGGGAGCCAGGCGAGTCCGGTTCCCGGGCCCCGCGTTCGGGTTCGCGTCGGCCCGGTGGCGAGGACGCGTCGTCGGCGCGCCGCGGTGGTCGGGCCGCCGACTCCGACGCGCCTCGGGCGGGCCGTTCGGGCGCCCGGGATGCCGGGGCCGGCGCGCGACCGGCTCGGCCGCGTGGCGGCGATGCGACGGAGGCGGGCGGGCGGCCGGCTCGGCCGCGCTCGGGTGAGGTCGGGGCGGGTGGCGAGGGTTCGGCACGGTCGGGTGCCTCGGGTGGGCGGGAGGGCCGACCACGTGCGGGTGACGCGGCCTCCGGTGGGCGGCCCGGTCGACCGCGGCCCGGCGCTGGTGCCTCGGGTGGGCTCTGGTCGCGGTTGCGGGCCGGGGACGCGGGCTCGGGTGGGCGTTCGGCCCGGCCCGGGGACGCGGGCTCGGGCTCGGGAGCGCGTGGCCGGGACGGTGCCGCGGCGGCCGGTGGGCGGTCGGTGCGCCCGCGCGGCGGAGCGGCGGACGGTGACCGGTCGAGTCGCTCGGGTGCGGGCGACGGTGGATCCGGCGCGGGTGCGGCCGGGGCCGGGCGGCGGGCGGGTGAGGGCGCCGCGCGGTCTCGCGAGGAACGTTCGGCCGCGCGGCGACCCCGGCCGAGGTCGAGCGAGGCACCGGTCGAGGGTGGCGCGGGGGCGCGTCCCGGCCCGCAGTCCCACCC
>NZ_JBHZAV010000180.1:0-18911 GCF_042754445.1 Embleya sp. NPDC059213 | reverse complement strand
GGTTGGCGCTCCTCGTCGAGGGTCGGGTCGAAGCCTCCCGTCTTCGCGGAAGCGCCGGCCGACGGGCCGTCGCGCCACCTGCGGGGGGGGTTCGGGTCAGTCGATCGTGGCGGTCAGCGGTACGGCTGGCAGGTCGCCGATGGTGATGCTTCCGTCGTCGTGGGTGCCGGGCGGTGCGTCGGGCAGGGCGTGGATGCCGATGGTGAGGATGAGCCCGTGTCGGTGGGTGGTTTCGGTGCCGGCGTACGGGTCGTAGTAGGGGTCGAAGGAGAAGACGAGGGTCCTGCCGTCGTCTTCGAGGCGGGTGTCGTGGCCTCCGGTGATGGTGTTCCGGTCGTAGTACCAGCCGTGGGAGGCGCCGCCGGTGAAGGTGAAGCCGGTGGGGGCGGTGAGGCGGTGTTCGACGGGGCCGGGGCCGGTGCCCGCGGGCCGGTTGCCCAGGGCGCGGATCTCCAGGTTGAGGAGGGTGAACTGGTCGGGGGCGGCCCGGGGCACGTTCACCTGGACGACGCGCAGGGGGGTGTCGTCGGGGTGGGTCGCCGCGACGACGGTGACGGGCAGGGTGTAGGTGTTGTTCGACAGGTCGGGGTCGCCGGCGTAGCGGATCTCCACGGTGCAGGTGTAGGTGCCGGGGGGTGTGTCGGCGGGGGCGGTGATGTGGGTGGTGGCGTCGAGGTAGCTCTGTTCGGGCCGGAGTTGTTCCCCGGTGAAGGTGAGGGTCACGTGCCGGTTGGTGGTGCCGGTGGGGCCGCGCAGGGGGTCGGCGAGGGTGAGGGCGACGGTGATGTGCTCGCGGGCCGCGGGGTGGGGGCCGTGGTTTTTGACCCGGACGCCGAGGTCGAACTCCTCGCCGGGGGTCACGGAGGCGGGGTTGACGACCTCGCCGTACAGGTCCGCCGTCGGCGGGTTCATGGTGGCCACGGACGCCACCGCGCGGATGCGGTGGTTGTTGGTGTCCGCGATGTAGAGGTTGCCCGCCCGGTCCAGGGCGACCCCGAACGGGTAGCTGAGCCGGGCCGACGTCGCGGGCCCCCCGTCGCCCCCGTACCCCGCGGTGCCGGTGCCGGCGACGGTGGTGATGACGCCGCTCGGATCGACCCTGCGGATCCGGTGGTTTTTGGAGTCGGCGATGTACAGGTTGCCGGCGTCGTCGACCGCCAGGCCCCTGGGCTCGTTGAGCGAGGCGGCGGTGGCCGGACCGCCGTCCCCCGCCATGCCGGTGCCGGCGACGGTGGTGATGACGCCGCTCGGATCGACCTTGCGCACGCGTCCGCCGAACTCCGCGATGTACACGTTTCCGCCGCCGTCCACCGCCACACCCATGGGAGTGGGGACCCAGGCGGCGGTGGCGGGTCCGCCGTCACCCGAGGGTCCGGGCTTCACGCCGCCAGCGATGGTGGTGACCACGCCCTTGGCATCCACCCGGGTGACGGAGTTGGTGCCGTACTCGGCGATATAGAGGTTGCCGTCCGCGTCCACCGCCACATCGCTCGGGCGGTTGCTCCCGGGGTTGTCGACGGTGGTGAGGACGCCCGTCGTACCCACCTTGCGGACCATATGGCTGGTCTGGTCGGCGATGTACAGGTTGCCGGCGTCGTCGACCGCCAGGCCGAGAGGGAAGTTGAGCCGGGCGGCGGTGGCCGCCCCGCCGTCGGGCGTGTACCCGGCGGTACCGTTCCCGGCGACCACGGCGATGGCACCCCCGGGGGACACCTTGTACACCCGGTGAAGAGAACTGTCGGCGACATACACGTTGCCGTCCCGATCCACCGTCAGACTGAACGGCGATTCGATCGCCGTCTTCGTGGCGGGCTTGTCGCCGAGAATGGATCCCCGCTGCCCGGTGCCCACCACCGTGGTGATGGTGCCCCGCGCGAGGCCCGCAGCCTGCGGGCCGGTTCCTGAAGTGCTCGCGTTCGCCATGCTGCTCCTTGCCGTGAGGAAGACCGGAGGTCACGGAACGACCCGGCCACCTCGGAGGTACGGACGCGAGGCGGCCGGTGGACGCCGGGGCGTGCAGATCCGCCGTCCACCGCGACGGTATACGGCAACTTGCCCTTTGGGCAGGGAAATTGACCGACATGAGGCGGATCGGCGTGCCCTCGGGACCGGTCTCGCGGCATAGGCGGGGAAGTCCTGGCGCTGCCGCTCGCGGGGGGTCGGGCGTGGATCGACGAGGCCCTGGCCTGCCCTTCAGGCCACCCTCGGCCCCTCCGGTCGGAGAAATGACACGGGGGCGTGACCGCGGGCCCGACGCGCCGCCCGCGCTCCGAGCCGACGCGGCCCCCGGGGGCGTTTCGCCGGGTCGGAGACCCCACCCGGCCCGTGCCTCCGGCTCCCACCGGCCGGAGGCACAGCCCCGTCGAACCGGCGACCGGCCCCGGGCCCTTTCTGCCCGGGGCCGGCTGTCGCGATCACGGGCCCTGATTCAAGGCCCGCGTCAGTTCCCGGTTGGCGGCGCGGGCCGCGTCGAGTTCGTCGGTGCGTTCGCCGAGTTCGTCCCGTGTCCCGGCGAGTTCCCGTTCGAGTGTCGCGATGTGCCGCTGGAGTCGGTCGACGTCGACGGGGGTGCCGAGGCCGGAGTCGGACCAGAGGGCCTCGCCCATCGTCTCGGACAGACGTTTCTCCAATCGTCGAACCCGGGTCTCCAAACGCGTGGTGCGTTCCAGCGCGTTGGCCAGGTCGGCCTGCAGCGAGGCCCGGCCGACGGCGGCCCGGCGTCCTTCGGCGTGCGGGGTGGTCGCGGCGGTGTGGACGCGCGCGAGGAGGTCGCGGTGGCGGTAGAGGAAGGCGCGGTCCACCTTCGCCGCCCGGGCGAGACCGGAGACGGTGATGTCCTCGCCCGCGCGCAGGGCGGCGTCGAGGGCCTTGAGGACGCGTTCGCGACGCCGGGCGGAGTCGGCCCGGCGGCCGTCGATCATGGCGTTGGTCATGAGCTCCTGCCGGGGCGGATGTCGGGGAGGGGCTGGGGAATGCGGGGCAGGCCGAGGGAGACCACCCGGCGGGTGCGGCGGACCACCGCGACCGCGTCCCGGATCTGCGCGCGGTCCTCGTCGGTGAGGTCGTCCAAGTCCTCCTTGAGGCGGTCCACCAGGCGCCGGACGCGGGTGATCTCCTCGTCGGAGGGCATGGCCTCGGCTCGCGCCCAGCCGTCGGCGTGGGCGAACGCGGCCAGCCGCTCGCGGTTGCGCAACAGGTCGGCCAGGTACGCCTCCAGGTCGGGCAGATAGGAAATGTCGGTGCGGAAGTGTCCGCAGCCCACGCACCGGAAGCGGACCGGGCAGTCGTGTCCGCCCGCCGCGACGTTCGAGGGCTCGGTGCACAGGCCGTAGGGCACCGACACCTCGCCCATCGCCCGGCGCGTGTGCTCGGAGTCCAGCAGCGCCTTCGCCGTGCGCCACACGCGCCGGCCGTGGCGGTCGAACTGCATCGCGGTGACCCAGTCGACGGCCTCGCGGCGGCGTTCCTGCCCGACCCGGTAGTACCGCAGGGTGGTGCTCAGTTGGCGATGGTCCATCAGTTCCCGCAGCACGTCCGGCTCGACACCGGCGTCGGCGTGCCGCTGGGCGTAGGTGTGCCGGTACGCGTACGGGAAGATCCTGCGCTTGTCGAAGGGCAGCATCCTGGTGACGCGTTCCCCGGCGACCTCGACCACGGTGGGCACGAGGATCTCGGGCAGGGAATCCACCCAGATCCGGTGTCGTGCGGTGATCCAACTGTGCGTGGCGGCCCGGGTTCCGTCGGGGTTGGCGACCGCGGAGGGGAACAGTCTCAGGGCCGTGGTCGATGTGTGCGGGAAGCGGTCGCGCACGCGTTGCCGCTGCTCCAGGATCGAGGCTGCGGTCGCCTCGGGGACGGGCAGGCGCCGGCCGTTTCGCAGCGCCTTGTGGTTGTCGTAGACCAGGACCGGTTTCCCGTCGCCGTCGCGGTCCAGGCAGGCCCAGGCCAGGCCGGAGATCTCGCCCGGTCGTCGCCCGGTGTCGATCACCATCTCGACCGCCGTGCGCAGTTGGGGACCGCCCGCCTCCAACGCGTCGAGGTGCCCGCACAGATGGCGCATCACCTCCACCGGCAGGTCGCGGCCGGCCTCGCGGTCCTGCGGATCGTCGGGGACGTCCTCCTCGCGCAGGTCGAAGTCGCCGGGCAGACCGTGCAGGATGCGGCCGGGCAGGGCGAGCCCGAGGGTTCGCATCCGGTTGAGCAGGCGCCGCGCGTCGCGCACGTCCTCCACGCGACGATTCGCCGAGATCACCCCCCCCCCCGCTCCTCCAGTCGGCGCAGCCGCAGCAGGAAGGTCACCACGTCGGCGCGACCCAAAAGCCGCGGATCCGCGCCGTCGTCGTCGCGGTGCAGGCGCAGGCTCTCGGACAGGCGGGCCACGGCGTTGATCTGCTGCTGCATTGGGGCCCGGGAGTTCTTGCCCCGCCGCCGCGGCGCGTTGTCCAGGGCCCAGTTCTTCGTGGCCTGGCGCAGCCACGGCTGAGTGATCGCGTCGAAGCGGCGCTCGCCGTTGAGGCCGAACGCGACGCCGTCCCAGACGTCCTTGTGTCGCTCGGTCTCCGGGGACATGCGGAATCGGCCCACGTGTTTGAGCAGGCCCTTGGCCAGTCGCCGGTGCCCGGTGTCCAGGGAGTCGAGGTCGAGGTCGGCGAGCGAGCCGACTCGCTGGGCCCGGACCAGGTCACAGAGCGTACGAAGCTGGTGGTCCCGGTGTTTGAGGCCCGCCGCGACGCGTTGCTGCATCCCGTACAGGACCTCGGCGACGACCGGATCGGGCAGGCCCCGCAGGCTCACCACGCCGGACTGGGCCACCGACGCGGCGGTCGCCTCCCACGTCCGCTCGTCCGCCGCCCCGCCCCGCCCCGCCGCAGGTCCGCGGCCCGGCGCTGGGTGTGCACGGCGCAGTACCGTCCCCGCCCGTCGCGATCCCTGGGGCACGCGGCCACGTGGCAGGGGCCGAAGCGCGGCAGCGGCCGCACCTGCGGAAGCCGGACGAACTCCTCCACCGGCACCCCTGCCTTCGCCCGCTGCCCGTCGTGCACGGCGCACAACCGCTTGAGGGAGGTCTTCCACGGACGGCCGCAGTCGGGGACCCGGCACGGCGAGACCCCGACCCCCTTCCAGTGCCGCTTGGTCGTCGCTACGAACTCCTCGAAGCCCCGGCCCTCGCGCTCCATGCGCCGTGAGCACCCGCCGCACAACCTCGGGTGCCCGCCGTCGTAGACCTGCTGGTCACAACCCTCGACCGCGCACGCGTCGGCACCGAGCAACGGGTCACCGGTCGGGAAGACCAGAACCCGCGCCGTCGGATCGAAGCCCATGAGCGTGCGGAACTCCCGTGTCACCGCCCCCATCAGCGCGGCGGTGAGGTCCTCGGCCCCGCCCCGCGGCAGGGCGAGCGGGGAGGTCACAGCCGGCCCTCCTCGACGCGGACACGCGGGGAGGACACGCGCTCGACCGCGTCCCGCAACCGGGACGCCTTCGGATGCAGGTAGGGACGCGCGGAGGCCGGATGGTCGTGCCCGAGCAGGGCCTGAACCTCGTCCAGCGAACCACCCGCGTCCACGACATTGCTGGCCATCGCGTGCCGACACATCCGCGAGGTCACACGCCGCACGAGCCCGGCCCGCCTCGACAACGACTCGACGATCTCGCCGATCGCCTCCGGCGTGACGGGCGAACCGTAGGGCGGCCGGGCGAGGTTGACCAGGACGAAGTCGCTGCCGCCCGCCCCGAGTACCTCGTGGCGCTCCAGCGCGTACTGGTCGTAGGCCCGCACCACCAGGAAATCCACCGGCAACGCGTGCGACCTTTTCGACTTCGACCACGCGCCGTTCTCGTTCTGCCGCCGCACGACGTGAACGTGCGCACCCTCGACCGCGCAGCCCAAGGAGCGCGAGTCCGTCAACAGATGCAGATCGCACCGTCGCAGCCCCGCGACCTGCCCCCGACGCAGCCCCACCCGGGCCAACAGCAACACGATCAGGCGATCACGGGCCGAGCGACAGGCCGCGAACATCGCCACGACCTCCTCGTCCGTGGCCCGATCGACACCGCTCTCCTCCTCCCGGAGCCGGTGACGGGTACCCAGGCGATACCGCAACCCGCCGTCCTCACCCTGAGCCTCGAACGGCAGGTCCCGGCTGTCGCCCACCTCGTAGATCTCGTCGAGAACCGAGCCCGGCACCGACTTCTCCACCACGGCGTGGACCAGGAACCCGCGCACCGCCGCAAGCACCGCGTTGATACGAGCATTGCCACGCACCGACTCGGAACCCGGGCCCGAGACGACCACCCGGCCCCGTTCCCCGTTGCCCGGCGTCCACTTCAGCCACAGGATGAACAGCCCCATGTCCCGGGCTGCGGTCCGCCAGTCCCGCCCGGTGCCGGCGCACCAACGCAGGAACAACGCGACCCCACCCGCGTGGGCCTTCGTCGTCGACTCCGCCCGATCACGGGCAAGTCGCAACTCCCGCAGGAAACGATCCGCTTCCCGCACGACCACCAGATCGTCGTCCACCACCGTCCAGTAACGGGTACCCGAAGGCATCCGCACAGGGAAAGCACGCATCTCCACCTCTGCTCCACGAGTCGACCTGCATCGATCCACCGCAGAGCCACAACCCCCAGAGAACCGCCGCAGCACGCCCAACGAACAGACGCACTGCGACGTCACGCCACGGGCGGGGAACCCCCAGAGAAGGTGGCGGCTGGGGTCAGCTCCGTCATGCCCGCGTAACGTCGCGTCGTCCAGGTCGTCCACCTGCCCGCGACCGACCTCGCGGGCGTGGAAGGCCCGTCGATGAACGATCCCGTCTCCCCCGGATGGCTATGACGTCTTGAGTTGGCCCCGGTGGGACGCCCTGGGTTCTGAAGGTGGTTGCAACACCTGACCCTGCGGGGTGCTGCGATGGCCAAGCCGCGGCGAACGGCGGTTTCCAGCAATCGTTGCAACACGGTGGTCATTCCAGTGTTGCGACGAGCTTGGCGAAGAGGTTCGCGGGGGTGTTCCAGCCGAGGGTCTTGCGGGGGCGGCTGTCGAGTTCGGCGGCGACGAAGGCGAGGTCCCCGGCGCCGAGGAGGGACAGGTCGGTGCTCTTGGGGAAGTACCGGCGGAGCGGGCCGTTCGTGTTCTCCTTCGAGCCGCGTTGCCAGGGGCCGGCGGGTTCGCAGAAGTGGACGGGGACGCCGGTGGAGCGGGTGAACTCGTCGTGTCGGCTCGTCTCGCTGCCTTGATCCCGGGTCACCGAGCGGGCCGGTTCGGCGGGGAGGTCGCCGAGGGCGTGGACGAGCGCGTCGCGGACCTGCTCGGCGCCCCGGCCGCCGGGCGGGTGGAGGCGTTCGACGTAGCGGGTGGATCGGTCGACCAGGGTGCCGATCGCGGACCGGTTGCCCTTGCCGACGATCGGGTCGGCCGGTGCGCGGGACGCCGGGGGTGCGCTCCAAGCCGCCGTGGTGCGGCAGATATGTGGCGGAGCGTTGGTGTGGTGGGGCGGGTTGATGGCTCGTCTGCGGGTTTGTGTGTTGGTTGAGAATCCAGCGGGTGGGTTGGTGGTTTCGGGTTGTGGTGGTGGTGGGGGCTTCGCGGGGTCGGCCCGGTGGTGGTGGTCTGGGGTTTCGTAGTTTCGTGAGAACGGTCTCGGTTTTCTCGTTGATGTATTGATGCGTCGTGTTGTAGCTGCGGTTGCTGTGGGTTTCGGGGTGGGTGACCACGGGGCCTGATCGGCCCGGTTGGTCTGGCCGGTTGGTCTGGTGTTTTGCGGGGTTCGGCGTGTGAGTGTGTGTCGTGGTGGCGGTGGTTGGTCGTCGTCGGGTTGATGTGTCGTGTGGGTGTTTGTGTGCTGATCGGGGCATGAGTGACCGTGATCGTTTCGACTGTCACAGGCGTGACCATCGACTGATGTCGGGTGCCTGACACGAGCTGGTTGTTCTGTCACGGTGAGCTCGGCCTGACCGGCCGGCCGGCGACCCGTTCGATCGCGTGCACGTCACCTGCGGCATCCGGAACGTACCCGCCGCCTGGATCGAACAGGCCCGCCCCGGCGCCCGGATCGTCATGCCCTGGGGCGGACACTACGCCCCCAGCCACGACCTGCTCCTGACCTTGACCGTCGCCGACGACCACACCGCGACCGGACGCTTCGAGGACGGCCTGTTGTGATTTCGCGGTGGTGGTTGGTGTGCGGCTGCCCGCTGTGACCTGGGGTGTTGCAGGTTGGTTGAGAACGTTTCGTGGCCGTCCGGGTGTGGGCTGTGGGGGCCCTGGCCTGGGGGTGTCGCAGGTTGGTTGAGAAAGCCCGGGCATGTTTCACATAGCGCCGTGCGTCTAAAGGACCGGTCCGTGTTTGTGCTGGTCACGGGGTTTTGCATGGCTGCAGGGCCCCGGGGTGTGTCTATCGCCGGGGTGTGTGGGCCCCGGTGGTGGTGTCGGGGTGGTGTCGGGTTTCGGCGAGGTGGTCGAGGCGGATCCGGTCGAGGCTGGTTTTGGTGATGCGTTCGGTGCCGTCCAGGACGGCGGTGATCGCGGCTTGGCGGATGAGGCGGGTGAGGCTGCCGATGCGTCCGGCGGTGCGCCGGTGGAGATAGGGCGCGAGGCGGGGGAGTGTCCCGGCGCGGTGTGCGTCCAGGTCGAGGGCGGTCTCCACTCCGGTGATCAACTCTTTGAACGGTTCGCGTTTCCCGAGCCGTGCGGGGAACGTCCCGCACTCGACCAACGAGGCCCGTCCGGCGAGTTGTGCCCCGCGTGCACCCGCGAACAAGGGTGTGGCGGTCACGTCGATGCCCGTGTACACGAACGTCGTCCGGATGCGTTCGGTGAGGTCTCTTCGACAGGTCCGCGGTCTCGGCGCCGGTGGTGGTGCGTGGGTTGAGGCGGCGGGTTCTCGTCGATGAGGACCGGGCGGACGCCGGCCCGTTCGTACGTGTGGCAGACGGCCTCGGTGATCTGTGCCTGCGTCATCCGGGTGCCGGCGGGGACGCCGAGATAGCGGGCGAACTCGGCGGCGAGGGCGTTGGCGGTCGCGCCGGGCGGCACGAGGACGTACGTCACCGGGACCCGGCCCTCCGCTCTCCCGCTGTGTCGGGCGGCCTCCGCGAGGTGGCACGTGCGTCCGACATGGAGCACAGCGGTGGTCTTCCCTGCCCCGGCGGGGCCGGTGACGATCAACGCCGGTCGGGCGGTGGTCCGTTGGTGGCGGCCCAGGATCATCAGCGTGCGCACGTTCGTGGCGAGGGTGTCGATGGCCGGGGTGCGGACCGTCACGAACGCGGAGTGATAGGCCGGACGTTCTTCCCGACTGCGCGGCGGTGTGCCGGGCTCGGGTGGCCTCGGGAGCGGTGCGGTCGCGAAGTCCTGCCGGCCCTGCCAGGTGGTCACCGGCCGGGACCGTGCCGTCGTGTCCGCAGGGATGTGTGCCCACGTGTCGTCGCCCGATTGCGCACCAGGGGTCACCATTTCAGGGCCTCCTCGTGTGCGTCGTAGATCCCGTACCCCGTGTACGGCGGTGCGGGGGAGTCGGGGTCGGTTTCGTCGGTGTCCGACCCCGGCAGCGGTGACTCGTCGAGTTCGTCGAGTTCGTCGAGTTCGTCGAGGCTGTCCTCGTCTGTTCCGGGGACGGTGTTGCCGAGGTCCTGTTCCCATTCCTCGCGCACCGAGCGTGCCGGTGGGGGAGTCCGGGTGGGCGTGCTGCGGGCCAGGAGTCGCTGTTCGGCACGGGTGGCGCGTCCGCTGTGGGCGCGGCGCATGAGACGGTCGAGGGCGTCGGCGAGGTCGGCCTCGTACCGGTCGCGGTCCGCGTGGTGGGCGGTGGCCGTTTTGACGTACCGCCAGGTGCGTTCGTCGAACGGATGGTGGGCGTGGTCGCGGTGGATCCACGGGATCTCCGTCAACTCGCCGTCGGGCAGGCGGATCCACACCCGACGGCCGTCGTGGGGGTTGTGGTGGACCTCCCACTTCCCGCCCCGGGTGGCGATGCCGGAGGACTGACCCCGGTACGGGCCCAGGACCTCGTGGTCGTACGTGCGGTGGTCGATGCGGATCCCGCGTTCGCCGACCGTCTGCCACCGCACCGGCAGCAACTCGAGGTAGTCCTTGCCGCTCAGCGGTACCGGCACGTACCCGCAGGTCGCGACCAGCGCGGCCCACATCTGGTTCGGCGTCGACGCGACCCTCGACATCACCGGATGCCGCAGCCCCTCGTGCGGGCGCTGGTGCCAGTGCACGAGCCACTCGTCGAGCAGGTCCTGCAACCGGGCGACACTGAAGCACGCCTCACGTTCGACATCACTGCCACGCCGGGTGACGTCGGAGCCGGTGTATCCCGGAAGGTGTTGGCAGAACAGAGAGTTGATCGATCCGAAGGTGCGCTCCACGATGCCCTTGGCCGTCGGCGCGAACGGCGGAGCCGACTGGACACTGATTCCCAACGTCTCACAGGCCGCGGTGAACGCCCCCGACAGGAAGACCTTCCCCCGGTCCACGACGATCGTCTCCGGTACCACGACCGGCCGCGCGGCAGCGCCCTCGAGGCGTTCGCCGGCGACATCAGCCGATCGCGCGAAAGCAGCCGGGCGGGGGAGAAGCGCGGCGCGTCGGGCCAGGTGGGCCGGGCGGGATGGGGGACGGCCATCTCCGCGAGCAACAGCGCCGCGTCCACGGCCCTGGTCCCGCCCGGGCACAGCACCGCCGCCGGGACGGCCCGGGTGGCGACGTCGACGGCGATGGTGAGTTCGGGCCGCCCCACCGTGCCGCCCTCGAACAGGGCCGGGACGTCGAGCCGGGTCGTGTCGATCTGCACCTGTTCCCCGGGCCGCAGCGCCACCGTCGGGGTCAACCCCCGACCGTCCTCGGTGATCGGGGGATTGCGGACGGGCCGTCCCGGATGGTCGGCGGGCCGGGCGAGTCGATCGACGAGCCGATAGAACGTGGCCTGCGACGGCATCGGCACCGCATCACCGTGCCGATCCTTCAGGATTTGCGCGACCAACGGCATCACGCCCCTGACGGTCCCCTTGGAACGCCCCGCTGCCGAGCACCACGTCCATGATCGCGGCCACCATCCGCTCGTCGGTCCGTCCCACCCCGCCGGTAGTCGTGTCGTGCGGTGGTCGACCAAGCCCCACGGGCCCTGCCGCCGATATCGGCCGAGCGTGTGCTGCACCGTCGTCCGCGACACCCGCCCGAAACCCGGCGCCGTCGACTCCTCGGCCTTGGCACGCTCCCGCTCGGCCTGCGTCCACCGCGCCGGGCCCGAGATACCGACGAGAACCGGACCCGGAACGCCGCCGCGTCATCCACGTTCGGGCCACCCACCGTGACGTTGAGTCCGGTCGCACCCCGGGAGCGACAGGCGTCATCCCCGGTGACGGTGCGTCAGGGATGGCCGGCAGGATGCCCGATGTACGCATCTGGATGGTCGATGTCGGTAGAGAGGACGAAATGACGGGGACGAGCGAGCCCTCAAGTGAGTTGTGCCGCCACTGCGGTGAGCCCATCACCTCCTTCGAAAATCGCTGGAGTCACGGGTTCGGCGGCTGGGGGACCGTGGGATGCAGCGCGTACAGCTTCACCCTGCGCGGAAAGTGGGACGCCCGGCTGACCAAGTCCGAAAAGGCGCAGCCGCGAACCAGGGCTCAGCGGATCGGGCGCGAGGAGTTCCCCGCGTGGCCGGCGCTGCAACATGCACGGCGGGAAGCCGAGAGGAAGGAACGCGCGGAGGCCGAACTCGCGGCGACTCGGTTCTCCCCCGGCCTGGCCAGGGCTGTCAAGGCGGCGGAGAAGGTCGTCGCGGATCCGGGAAGTTCGACCTTCCGCTCCCTGGAGCGGTGCCGTCAGACCGTGTGTGTGGCCATGGAGCAGCAGGCTCGCCGTACACTCGTGGACCGCCGCGGCGGCGACCATGGGCCGTCGACGTTCTACGCGGTCGCGGACGACGAACTGAACCGTCTGCTGCGTCTCACTCAGGACCTGTTCAGAGCGCTGCGCGCTGCGGAGGAACTCCTGCCTCCCTCGGAGGCCCTGAAGGCGGCGACGAGCCGCTACAGTGCCCGCGTCGATCAGATCGCCACGACCCGCCACAGTTCGTTGCCGCACCACGGTGATGGAGCGTATGTGGAACGCGAAGCCCTGGAGACCGCCCGCGTGCGCGTAGAGAACCCGTAGCAGCGGGCGAAGCCGGTGACGCTGCTGTAAGGGACTTCACTCGGCCGATCGCATCTTGAACCGGTGGCGCCCTCGATCTTTCGGAAGAGCGCCGAGGCTTCGAGGTGCGGCCCCGACGGCCTCCCGCGCGGGGCTGACGTTCGGCTCGGCGCGAGTCGCAGGCGTCTCGCGCCCCGGCTCTCGGCCGTCTTGACGCTCGTACGTCCGGGAGGATGCGCGACCCCTGTTTTCACCCTTCGGCGGGATGCGAGCGATCGAGCCACGCCCGGACATCGTCGGGTGTGGTCATGCCACGGGAGCGCAGGAGATCGACGATGTCGTCACCGCAGATCAGCACGAGGGGCTGGGCGGCGGCGCGGGCTTCGGCGTACGCGTTCTTGTCGAGTTGGGAGGTGGTCACCAGGACGGCGAACGCCGTTTGGTGAAGGCGGGCGAGGAGGCGATGCACGGCAGCCGCCCTGACGGCCCTGCCGCCGTTGTCGGCCACGAACGCGAACCTCATCGGTGTTCGACGCATCTCCGGGCCGACGAAGTAGCGTCCGGTCGACTCGGATCGACCGTTGCGCATGGTGACATCGAGAGAGTGCGGGTCGACATTGCTGTCGATCGCCGCCCATATCTCCAAGGCCCATCGTTCGAATCGATACGGATCACCGCGAAAATGTTCTCCGACGGCGTCCAGGAGCGCCGTGCTCGCGGGGTCGGTGGCATGGCGGTGTTCCCGCAGGTCACGCGGGCCTCGCACAGGGGTGGGTACCAGGGGACGGCGTCGACCGGTCTCGATCCATTCACGCCATGCGCTTGGGGCGTCGGCCATCCCGGCGGTGCCGGCGTAAAGGCCATCGAGCCAGGTACGGGGAACCACAGGGACATCGAGAACGGTGAACGTCGCCTCGTAGTTCACGAACGATCCGGTCGGCGTGGAGACGGTACGGTGCCGCAACGGCGCGGCACGCTGCGGAGCGAGGAGCGAATCCGTCCCGGGAGCGAGGAGCCCCCGAAACCGTACATCCCGTCCGACCCCCGTTCTCTGGAACAAAGGAAGGGCGGGATCCGGGAATGCCGACCGGCTTCGAGGTCGGCGAAGACCGTTCGCGGCAGAGCGTTGCCACCCAGAGGGGTATCGTGCAGATCCCTCCCAGGAGTTCTGTTGTCCCCGTGATAGACGCAGATTCCCGTGCGGTCGTCGACGTCGTCGGGCCAGTCGGCCTCCTTTCCGGTACTGCACAAGGCGACGTATGCCAACGTGCCGTCGCCGTAGGCGACCTTCCGTGGACGGAAGGTCGCCTACGTTGGCGGTCCCGACCAACTCGTATATGGGCTCCTCGGACACCGTTCCTCTGGGATCCCCCAGATAGATCGTGCCCACTGAAAGATCGACCGCGCTCAGATCCGAACCGGACTGCGCCGCAACGTTGTTGATCACAGCGAGATGCTACGACCGGCAACCACACGTGGGAGGCCGATCACGTCCAGGCGCCGCTGCGGGTGACCGCCGACGGCGATCTCGTCCATCCATATGTCACCTGGTTCATGGACTGCGCGACCAAGGCGGTCACCGGCGTAGCCGTCACCCCCGGCCACCCCAGGCGCGCCTGGGTCCCGGCCGCGTTGCCCTCCGCGATCGTGCGCACCGACCGCTACGGCCCGTTGGGAGGCATGCCCGAACACGTGCGCTTCGACCGCGGCAGCAACTTCCTCTCCCGGACCGTGACCACCGCGCTCACCGCCCCGGACGCCGACGTCACCGTGCTGCCGCCCTACAGCCCCACCTGAAAGGCGGCATCGAGAACCTCAACTGCTGCGTGGAGCGGATACTGTTCGCCGCACTGCCCGGCCACACCCCCAAACAACCCCACCGACGACCCGACCGCGTCCCCGCCGGCCCGGTGCTGTCCTTGCGCGACCTCACCGCCGATCTGCCGGCTAGGGCGCACCGGTGGAACACCGAGCACCACCCGGTCTCGAGGGCCTCACCCCGCTCGAGGCCCGGCAAGCCGACCCGACCCCGCTCGACGACATCCCGGCCCCGGCCTTCGTCTACGCCGCCACGGTCTCGAGGTGTCGACGCAAGCCCGGGACCAGCGTTTGCGGGGCTCGATGCGGCACATCTAGGATTATGGTCGAGGCGAGACAGCCTGCCGTGAGACGGGAGACGACGCCGTGCCGGAAGCCACCGACACCGACACCCACGCCCATCCGCCCCGCGGAACCGTCGACGCCCGACAGGACGGTGCCCGTGAGCGTCTGGTGTGGATGGACACCGGTGTGTGGCGACGGGCCCGCGCCCGCGCGGCCGACGACGCCCTGGACCTCACCCCGGTGCTCGAGGCCCTCCTGGACGCCTTCGCCGACGGCCGTGTGACGGCGACCCCGCCCGCGGGCTGCTCCCTCGGCCCCACCCGCGACGGCACCCCCCGCAGGGGTTGCCGCACGGGCCCGCTGTCGCACCACGTGTGGTCACGCGCCGACCACCGGCGCGCGGCGGCGGGCGTGAAGTCCATGCCCGTCCTGTGCGAACTGCGCATGCCGGCTCGACGCCGGGACGGCCGCCTCGGCCAAGGCCCGCAGTCCCGCGTCACGAAACCGTCCGCTCCAGGTTTGTCGGTGCGGATCGGTCGCGGGATGGCGATCCGCAGCGACCGGCCAGTCGAGCGCGTGTAACAGGCGTAGGGGCAGCCCTCGTCGGGCCGCCTCGTCGGCCGCCCAGACCACGGCGAGCCGGCTGGCGTCGGTGTGTTCGACTCCGGCGATGATCGGAACGGGTCCCGCGTGCGCGCCCACGATGCCTCCTCCTTCCGGGCCGGACACACGTCGGCCTCCGGTCGTGTCGATGACGGTGAAGCTTCACGCCGATCCGGCCGGACGCACGTGCGTTCCCGTGACGGTTCCGCTCGGAACCGCCGTGCCGCCTGCGGCCGGCCGGAGTGTCATTGCCACGGGCGCCGGCGAGGGGTCGGGGCTCCAGGAGGCCCGTATCCCACCCGCAGCACCATCCGGACGTGGCCGGGGCCGGTCCTCGGGTTGCGCAGGGTCGCACGGGTCGCCGACGCCGTGCGCAGACGCCGACCGCCACACCTTCGCAAATCGCGGAACCTCAGGCATCGGAGGCAACAGCGGTCCCGCGGCGGTACTTTCGTTACCGAATCGCCGCCCGCAGGATCTTCATAAAGTAATTGTTTTGTGATATTTTCGTAGAAATTGCCAGTACTGTCCATTCGCATGAGCACTATCGGACAGCCGAGCCGGACGGCCCTCATGGCGGCGGCCGCACGTGCGGCACACCTCCTCGTCGACAGCAGCCCGCCGATCTTCGCCGACACGTTGGCGCGGTGTTTCCTGGGGCCCGGCGCGGACGAACTTCTCGGCTACCACCGTTCCTTCGGCGACCACCCCATTCTGGCCGGAGCACGGACCAGCGCCGTCACCCGCAGCCGATACACCGAAGACCGGCTGGCCGCGCTGGTCCGCCGAGGCGTCGACCAGTACGTGATCCTCGGGGCGGGGCTGGACTCCTTCGCCTACCGCTCGCCATTGGCCGCACAGGTCCGCGTCTTCGAGGTCGACCAGCCCGCGACCCAGGAGTGGAAACGGGACCTGCTGGCCGAGACGGGGACCAAGGTGTCACCGTCCACCGCCTTCGTCCCGGTCGACTTCGAGCAGGACTCCGTCCGCTCGCTGGTCCCCCTCCTCACCCGGGCGGGCTTCGATGCCGGCAGACCCGCACTGGTCGGCTGGCTTGGGGTGACCATGTACCTCACCCCGGATGCGATCGGGCAGACCCTGGAAGCCGTCGGCACCCTCGCTCCCGGCACCGAACTCGTCGTAGAACACCTCCTCCCGCACGACCTGCGCGACGAACTCGGCCGGGCATACGCGGAGTCGGTCATGGCCGCCGCGGCTGAACAGGGCGAACCCTGGCGGACGTTCCTCAGCGCCCTGCAGATGGACACTCTCCTACGCGAACACCGGCTCCAGCCCGTCGAGTCCGTCGACCAACGCGACGCAATCGATTCGGCGGGCTGGGAACGCACCGACCCGCTGCGCCCATTCGCCCTGTCCATGCTTGCCCGCGCCCGGGTGCCCACCCGTTGAAGAGGCCCCGGCCCGGCGACGCGACGCACTCCCGGCCCACCTTCAGCCGTTCCGACCCGCCGCGCACGCCGGCGTGTCCGGGCCCAGCGCTTGGGCGACCGCCGGAGCGCCGTCGGCGGCCCATCGTCAGCCATGCAGGCGGAGGACGAGAAGGGCATTGTCAGGTTGGGTGTGGGCCTTAGAGGTCCTAACAAAGGCGTTTCACGTGTCGGTGGGTGATGAGGCAGACGGCGAGGCCGAGGAAGGCTTCGTGGATGTCGTCGCGTCGTTCCCAGCGGATGCGAAGGCGACGGAAGCCGTGCAGCCACGAAATGGTACGTTCCACGACCCAGCGCACGCGTCCGAGGCCGGATCCGTGGGGTTGTCCCCGTCGAGCGATCACGGGTTTGGTGCCTCGCGCCCACACGAGGCGGCGGTATTTGTTGTGGTCGTAGCCGCGGTCACCGTAGAGAGAGTCGGGTCGTCGGCGAGGCCGTCCCACCCGTCCGCGGACGTTGGGAACCTTCGCGAGCAAAGGCACGACCTGGGTGACGTCGTTGCGGTTTCCGCCGGTCAGGGACACCGCGAGCGGGATTCCCCGTCCCTCGACCAGGACGTGGTGCTTACTGCCCGGTCGCGCGCGATCGACCGGGCTCGGACCGCTTTTGGGCCCCTTCGAGCGGCCCGGACGTGGCTGGAGTCGATCACCGCCCGCGACCAGTCGAGCTGTTTGGCCGCGTGCAGTCTCGCGAGCAGGATCGCGTGCAGTCGGTCCCACACGCCGGCCTCGTTCCAGGCCGCGAGACGACGCCAACACGTCATCCCCGACCCGAACCCCAACTCCTGCGGCAGGAACTCCCACTGGATTCCCGTGTGCAGGACGAACAGGATCCCACACAAAGCCCGCTGATCCGGCACACGAGGCCTACCCGGCACCGCCTTCGGCGCCGGCTCGGGCAGCAACGGCTCGATCAGGGACCACAGTTCGTCCGAAACCACCCACGGACGCGACTCACCTCTGCGCACACCACGCACAACGACCGAACAAGCCGATAGTCACACCAGACTCATTATTTGTTAGGACTTCTAAGAGGGCATCTGATCAGCGTTCAGGCCGAGATAGTATGTAAGTCCGTTTCCATTCGCCAGGAAAGCGTGGATTCTCCGGTTAGAGCGCGGCTCATTTTGTTAGCCATGGCCAGTGGATCATTGCCCCGGATCGTTGGGGCAAGGTTTCGTAGTCCCGTGCAAGGCGCCGGTGTTGCATGAGCCAGCCGAACGTCCGCTCGACCACCCAGCGCTTCGGCAGTGGTTGGAACCCGCGGGAAGAGGGGCGTTTGACGACCTCCATGTCGATGCCCAGGCCGGCTCCGTGGTCGACCGTGGCGTTGTTGTAGCCGCCGTCGACCCAGACCTTGGCCACGTCGGGATGTGCCGCGGCGACCTGGTCGAGGACCTGCCGACCGCCTGCCGAATCCTGCACCGACGCCGCGGTCACCAACACGGCGAGGAGAAGGCCGAGCGTGTCGGTCGCCACGTGGCGTTTGCGGCCTTTGATCTTCTTGGCGGCATCGATGCCCTGGGTTGCCTCGGCCACGTTGCAGGAGGTCTTCACGCTCTGGGCGTCCATGACGGCCGCGGTCGCGGCGACCCTGCGTCCCAGCGACCGACGGGTCCGGTCGCGCAGCAGGTCGTGGACCCGTTGCGTGGTGCCGTCGCTCTCCCATTTCGCGAAGTAGTCGTACACGGTCTTGTACGGCGGGAAGTCGTGTGGCAGGTACTCCCACGGGATGCCGGTGCGGTTGACGTAGAGGATCGCGTTCACGATCTCCCGCAGGTCGTGTACTCGGGCCTGCGTGCCCGGCCCGGTTCGCCGGGCACGCCAGGCTGTGAAGATCGGTTCGATCAGGGCCCAGCGGGCATCGGATACGTCGCTGCGATAGGAACGTCGAGGAGTCATGAGTCCTGCAACGACCCACCGCCATCACGGTCACACCGACCGGATCAAATCGCCATCAACGTAGATCAGATGCTTTCTAAGCCGGACCAGCCGTTGGACAAGGGCGACCCGCCCCCGGCAACGGGGACGGCCGCGTTCCCAAGTCCGAGGACCCCAAGGGAAAGCACCAGAAGGACCGGCAGGAGTGAACGCCGGCCCCGGCGACATCGCCGACCATCGCCGCCGCGCGCTCGCGGTGATGGACACCGGCAAGGCGTGGCCGGAGGACTCCCCGTGGCTGCGTGACGCGGTCGAGGACCTGCCTCGCGACGCGTTCGCGCCCGACACCGTGTGGACCTGGGACGGCCACGCCTGGCAGCCCATTTCCCGCGCCCGCGACCCGCAGGCGTGGGCCCGACTCGTCCACGCGGGCCCTGACGACGCGACGATCACCGAGATCACCGACGGCGTCCCGTCCTCGTCCCTGTCCTGCACGTCGATCGTCGTCGACATGCTCGACTCCCTCGACCTCGAACCCGGCCACCGGGTCCTGGAGTTGGGCACGGGCACCGGCTGGAACGCCGCCCTGATCGCCCACCGCTCCGACCCCACCGACACCGCCAGGCCGACCTCGCCGGTGTGCTGGGCGTCGAGTTCGTCGGCCGGCTCACCGAGCCGACCCCGGCCCCGCACCTCACTCCCTCCCCATAAGCCGGGTCCCCGCGTACAGCCCCCGGC
>NZ_JBHZAV010000179.1:0-18913 GCF_042754445.1 Embleya sp. NPDC059213 | reverse complement strand
GCCTGACCGCCGGTGACCGTGGGACCGGGTCGATCTCCGCCGGTCCACGCCGACCGTTTAGCACTGAGCCACCCGCCGCCCACCAAGACGCGACCGCCGGCCGCGAACACCCGACCCACTCGGAAAGGCTCCCCGGCGAACCCGACGAAAGCACCCACCCGCTCCGCCGTTGCCAGCGCCTTTCCGGCGAGCAACACCCACCTCTCGCCGGGGTGCCCAGGGCTCCTGACCGCCGGTGACCCCGGGACCGGCTCGATCTCCGCCGGCCCACGCCGACCATTTAGCACTGAGCCACCCGCTGCCCACCAAAACGTGACCGCCGGCCACAAATCACCCGACCCACTCGACAAGGCCCCGGCGAACCTCACCGGGCCACCCACCCACCTCGCCATTGCCGGCCCCTGGCGCCCCGCACGGGGGGCCATACCCCGCCTGTGCCGCTTTTCGCCCCATGCCATGTCGTGCAGCGCTCCGGGCCGGCCCGCCTCTGCGTCGGCTGCGCTTTGACCCCCGCCAGGCCGACCCGGGCCTCTGGGCATTCCGGGACCTGGGCGTTTGGCGGCAGTGTCGTTGTCGGCCCGGCCCCCGCCCCCGCCCCGCCCCCGCCCCGGCCCCCGCCCCGGTCAGGGGGCGGTGGTTGGGATTTGGGTGGGGCGGGTTGGGGGGTGGGGGAGGGTGATGGCGAAGTGGGTTTGGTAGGCGGACAGGAGGGCCTTGTCGTCGGGGAGGGGTTCCTCGTGGCGGTTGGTGCCGGTGGTGTGGATGAGGGTGCGGTTGGTGATGGTGATGCGGCCGTCGGGGGTCGGGCGGGAGCACAGGGGGGCGCGGGTGAAGTGTGATGTGGGCGAGGTCTGATGCCACCAGCAGCCGGCCGCGAAGTCGCGCAGGTCGCGTGGTCGTGGCTCCAGGCGGTATTGGGGTCGGCCGTCCTGTAGGACGTCGAGTTCGCCGTACTCGCCCTCGACGATGCGGAACACCCCGCCGGGGTCGTGCTGGTCGGTGTGCAGGTCCAGGCGGATCGGGTGGTGGGTGAACCGGCCGAAGCCGACGTCGACGAGCCATGGTTCGTCCAGGTCCACGCGCAGCGCGAGATGGTCGAACGGGATGCCCAGGCGACCCTTGTCGTCGTAGGTGCGCGCCGCGAGCAGGGTGACCCGGTAGCCGAGGGACCGCAGCAACGCGGCGAACGCGCCGCCGAGTTCGTAGCAGAAGCCGCCGCGTCGGCGGTCCAGGAGCTTGGCCAGGAGCGCCTCTTCGGCGAGTTCGACGGGCCGGCCGAGGTGGATGTCGAGGTTCTCGAACGGCACCGCGAGCAGGTGCCGCCACTGGAGGTCGGCCAGGGCCGCCGCGTCGGGACGCGCGGGGCGAGCGGCGTCGATGAGGGCGAGGTAGGTTTCGGCGCGGTCGTGGTCCACCGTGTCTCCGTGCTGTGATGCCCGGTGCGTGCACGATGCGTGCGCGGTGTGCGCGGTGTGTGCGCGGTGCACGCGATGCCGGACGTTGTGTGCGTGCCGCCGGGTAGGTCGGCTGCCCCTCATCATGCCGATGCCCGAGCATGCGTCCGGACCGGGGTGGTCGCCGCCGAGGCGTTTCGTCGACCGGAGACGTTTCGCCGACCCTCCGACGGAGGGGGCGCGTTCCCGGGACCGCGATGCGGACCCCGCGCCTCGAATCGTGGGCGGGTCACGGGCGGATCCGCCCCCACCCGCAGGCCCCACCCGCAGGCCCCGCTCCCGCCCGTCCGCGCCTCGGCCGGAGCCGAAAACTGGGCGACAGGTTCCGCGTTCAACGGCATCATTCGGGAGCCGGCCGCCGCTGTTCCCTTCGGTGGTGTTTGCCGGTCCGACCTCCGTTTCCGTGTCATGGCCGAAAGGTTGCCGTGCAGGCCGCCCATACGATCACCCCCGCTGCCCTGCCCGAAGTCCTGTTGCATACCGCGCTGGTGCGGCCCGTGTTCGTGTGGGGAGCGCCCGGGATCGGGAAGTCCTCGTTGGTACGGGACTTCGCGCAGTCCCTCGGGCTGGAGTGTGTGTCGTTGCTGGGCACCCAACTGGCTCCCGAGGACCTGATCGGCGTACCGCAGATCGTCGACGGGCGCAGCCGGTTCTGTCCGCCCGAGCAGATCGCCCGGGACGAGCCGTACTGCCTGTTCCTCGACGAACTCAACGCCGCCTCACCCGACGTGCAGAAGGCGTTCTATTCACTGATCCTGGACCGCCGGATCGGCTCCTACACGCTCCCGGCCGGCTCCGTGGTGATCGGCGCGGGCAACCGGGCGAGCGACAACGCGCTGGCCCGGCCGATGTCCTCGGCGCTGATCAACCGCCTGGTGCACATCCACCTGCGCGCCTCGGTCGACGACTGGTTGACGTGGGCCCTCGGGAACGGCATCCACCCGTGGATCCTGGACCACGTGCGGGCCCGACCGGACCACCTGTGGAGCCTGCCGCCCAAGACCGAGGAGGCGTTCTCCACACCGCGCGCGTGGCACATGCTCTCCGACGGGTTGTACTCCTTCGGTCCGGACGTCACCGACGAGCACGTGCGGCTGCTCGCGCACGGCACGCTCACCCCCACCCATGCCGCCGCGTTCCTGGGCTTTCTCAAGACCGTGCGCAACGCGTACGGGCTGGACGCCATCGTCAAGGGCGACGCCCGCTGGCCGGCCGCGCCCGCCGACCGCGACCTGCTGTTCTTCCTCGTGGAGAGCTTCCGCGCCCGACTGGCCAAGGATCTGCCCGCAGACCGTCGGCACGTCTCGCCCGCACTGCGCGAATTCGCCTTCCGGGCCAAGGCCCTCCTGGTCGAACTCGCCGAGATATCGCTGGAGATGGCCCAACTCGTGATCGCCGAGGACACCGCCGGCGGCGCCCCGCTGCCCGCGTGGTTCCTCGTCGAGACCGCCCGCGACCTGCCGCGCCTGGTCGGCGCGCGGCGCTGAATCGGCCGCGCCGATGTCCGCCCGCCGGGCTCGCAACCCCGCCGCAGACCACGAGGAACGGGCCCGAAAAGCACGCGAAGCCGGTTGGCGGGCGGCCTGCGTCGCACCCCTGGACATCGTCGCGCGACAGGTCCGCCACACCTACGCCGCACACGACGCGGGCGCGCTGGGACACGTCACCGAATACGGCACCCTCGTGGTCGACCGACACCGCTACGTGCCGCCCCTGACCTGGTCCCGCGTCTACACCCACCTGCTGATGCACCTGGCGATGGGCCACCTGGACCAGGACGCCCTCGCCGAGGTCGGCCTGGGCGATCCGGACGCCGAGATCGACGCCGCCTACAACACCGCGTGTTGTGTCGCGGTGCACCGCTTCGCCGAGGGCCTGGGCCTGGGCATCGGCACCCCCCTGGCCGAACTGCCCGACCTGCCCGTCGGCAACGAGCGCGAACTCACCGAGCGTTGGCGCCGCGAAGGCGTCCCCGAGGCGCTGCGCCGGATCGGCACCAACGGCACCTCCCCGTGCATCCGCCGCTCACCGTCCGTCGACCCGACCACCGCGACGCGCCCGGACTGGCCCGCAGTGCTGGCCCGCGGCCTGGTTCGGATGGTCGCCGCCTCGCTCGACTCCGCCGCCGGCGAGCACGGCCGCCGGACCGCGCGCCCCGACGGCCCCTGGGACCGGGCACTGTCCTGGTTCGTCTCCTCCTATCCCCTCCTGGGCGCCCTCGCCGCCGGCCTCACCCTGGTCGCCGACGCCGAACTGGCCCGCTCCTGGGACATCACCATCGCCGCCGTCGACGCCGAGCACGGCGAGATCTACGTCAACCCGCACGCCGGCCTGAGCATCGAGGAGTGGCGCTTCGTGCTCGCCCACGAGATGTTGCACGCCGCGCTGCGCCACGACCGCCGGCGCGAGCACCGGGACGCCCACCTGTTCAACGTGGCCTGCGACTACGTGATCAACGGGTGGCTGGTGGAGATGGGTGTCGGGGTGCTGCCGGACGGGCTGCTGTACGACGCGCGGTTGGCCGGGTTGTCGGCCGAGTCGGTGTACGACACGTTGACCACCGACCTGCGCCGGGCCCGCAAGCTGCGCACCCCCGGCTCGCGCGAGCACGGCGACATCCTGGGCGACTGGCTCTCCGAACCGGCCGCCGCGGCCCGGCGTTCGAGCCGGCGGACGGGGTCGGGGCCGCTCCCGGGCGCGGGTCGGTCCGGTGGTTCGTTCGTCGACCTGGACGCGTTCTATCGACGCGCGCTCTCCGCCGGGTTGGCCTACCACGATCTCGACCGAGGGCTGTTGCCCGCCGGACTGATCGAGGAGATCCGCACGCTGGAACAACCGCCGCCGGCCTGGGACGTACGACTGGCCCGCTGGTTCGACGAGCACGTGCGTCGGCCGGAGTCGGTGCGCAGCTACACCCGGGCGAGCCGCCGTCAGGCGTCGACGCCCGACATCCCTCGGCCCGGGCGGATCCGGCCCTTGGACGTGGACCGGCTGTGTACGTTCGGCGTGGTGTTGGACACCTCCGGGTCGATGGATCCGGTGCTGCTCGGCAAGGCGCTGGGCGCGATCGCCTCGTACGCCACCGCGCGTGACGTGCCGGCCGCGCGGGTGGTGTATTGCGACGCCGCCGCCTACGACGCGGGCTATCTGCCGGTCGAGGACATCGCGCGCAAGGTGCGGGTGCGCGGGCGCGGCGGCACGGTGTTGCAGCCGGGGATCCGGCTGTTGGAGGGCGCGGCGGACTTTCCTGCGGACGGTCCGATCCTGGTGGTCACCGACGGGCAGTGCGACGTGCTGCGAGTGCGGCGCGAACACGCCTTCCTGGTCCCGGCCGGCGCCCGGCTGCCGTTCACGGCACGCGGGCCGGTGTTCCGGGTCCGCTGAGGCGGGCGGTCCGGGCGGGTGCCGTCCGCGACCGGGGCAGGGCCTTTCGGTCGGGTCCGGTGGCTCGACGGCCGGAATTTCGGATGCGTCGGGGCGGGCCGAGGACCAGACTCGAAGGCAGGCGGCGCAACACACAAGCGCGGCACGGAACCCGGAAGGACATCGCTCGACATGCCCGACAGGCCGGACGCCATGGAAACCCTGCACGACACCTCGGTGTGGATCTGCGCCGCCGAAGGCACGCCGATCCGTACGGTACGCGACACACTCGATCTGATCGGCGAGGCCGGCTACCGGGGCGCGAGCTGGGTCGTCCTGCCGGCGGCGCGCCTGGACCCGGACTTCTTCCGGCTGCGCACCGGCGTGGCCGGCGACGTGCTGCAGAAGTTCGCCGACTACCGGATGCGGGTGGCCATCCTGGGCGACATCACCGAGTACACCGCCGCGAGCGAGCCGCTGACCGACTTCGTCCGCGAATGCAACCGGGGCCGGCACGTGTGGTTCGGCGCCGACCTGGAGGCCCTCACCGCCCGCCTCGCCGAGGAGGGCCTCGCCGGGTGACTGCGGCGCGGGCGCGGGCACATGTCGTCACGCGGAGCATCGACGGGCCGCACCCGGCGGTGGGAAGCCCGGCCGATCGGGTGCACGAACCGCACGGCACGATCACCCGGGCCCGCTGCATGCGGCGCCGGCGCCCCGCGCCGATGGACGACACGCTCCGAGCGGTCCGGGCGGGTGCCGCCGAACCGGCGGGTCCGGCATGCGCCACGGGGGTCCTGCGGCCGGACATGGTGCCGTTCGGCGCCCCCCGACGGCGACGTGTACGGGCGGGCCGCCGACGCGGTGCGGGCGGCGGACTTTCCTCTCGGTGGTCGGCACGTCGCCGCGGGTGGAGCCGGCCGCTGCGGTGTGTGCCACCGCCGTCGACCGTGGCGCGGCGTCGGCGATCGTCGACACCGAAGCCGCGCCGTACGACGACTTCGCGAGCGATGTGCCGCGTGGTGACGTCGAACCGGTCGTGCCGCGCGTCGTGGCGGCTCCGGAGGCCGGCGGACCGCCGGTCGGGTGAGCGGGCGGCCGGGGGCGGGCACGGATCCGCCGGTCGGGACCGGGTGCCGGGTCGCGACGGCCGGCCCGAGCCGGTGGGCGGTGTGCACCACGCCCACGATCGCGCCCCTGTTCGGGCCCGTGCGCCGGGGCGGCTAGGTTGGACGGCATGCTTGTGGCGTTGATCGATTCCGGGACGGGACTGTTGCCGACGGCGGGGTGGCTGCGACGGTTGCGGCCGGACCTCGGCCTGCTGCTGTGCATGGACCCCGACCACATGCCGTGGGGCGACCGCGGCGAGGCGACCATCACCCGACGGGTGCTGGCCGCCGCGGAGCTGGCCGCCGAGCGCGGCGCCGAGGGCATCGTGGTGCCGTGCAACACCGCCACCGTGACCGCCCTGGACACGCTGCGGGCCCGTTGCGAGCCCGCCGTACCGGTGGTGGGCACTGTGCCGGCGATCAAGCCCGCCGCCGGGTCCGGTGCCCCGTTCGCGGTGTGGGCCACCGTCGCCACCACCGCGAGTGCGTACCAGGCCCGCCTGATCGAGGAGTTCGCCGCCGGGCACACCGTGGAGCGGGTGGCTTGCCCCGGCCTGGCCGAGGCGATCGACCGGGCCGATCGACCGGCCGTCGAGGCCGCCATCGCCGACGCCGCGCGGCGCACCCCCGCGCACTGCGCCGGCGTGGTGCTGGGCTGTACGCACTACCCCCTCGTCGCCGACCGGATCGCCGCCGCGCTGCCCGCCGGGGTGGGGTTGTACGACAGCGCCGAGGCGGTCGCCCGGCAGACGCTGCGCCGGCTGGGCCTGACCGAGGACCCGGACGCGCCGCCCGGCACGATCGAGGTCACCCTCAGCGGACGCCCCGGCACACTGCCGCCGAACGCGCTCGCCTACCCGCTCGGCCGTGCACTCGCCGCCGGCCGACCGGTGCCCGCACACACACAGCCGGCCGAAGTCAGGCCCTAGACAGTCCAGTTCCGGGTGGACAACACCAGGTGGTAGCCGTCCGGATCGACGATGGTGACGCCGTACGTGTCCCAGTACGGGTTGTGCGCGGCGGTTCGGGTGCCGCCCGCCGCGACCAGCCGGTCGATCAGCGCGGGGTCGATCGGCTCGCCCAGGTAGAGCACGAACAGGTCCTCGACCGTGGGCGTGGGCGGCAGCGGATGCTCCGGGTCGATGGTCAGCTCGAAGTGCCAATTGCCGCCCGGGAGACCGACCATGACCAGATCCCACTCGCCCGAGACGCGCTCGGTGGTGCGCCACAGGACCTCCAGGCCCAGGCCCTCGACGTAGAAGCGTTCGGCGGCGGCCAGGTCGCGCGAGGGGCGGGCGACTCGTACATGCGTGTCGGTGCTGATCATGTCGGTGAGATTAGCCGGTGGCCGCCGACCTTCGACGGCGCACGTCGACCCCGGCTCGGCCGGCCTTCGACGTGCGCCGACCCCGGCTCGGCCGGCCGCCGACCGAGCCGAGCCGAGGCGACACCGCGGCGTACCCCCGCCGGCCTACACCGACTTGCGGTACGCGCGGAACGTGCGCATCGACAACCACACCGCGAACGCGGCCAACCCGACCAGGGCCGCGCCGCGTTCGGCGACCAGGGCCCAGTCGGGGTCGGCACGCATGGCCGAACGGGTCGCCGTCAGTGCCCAGTCGAGCGGATTGAAGCGTGCGACCTCCCGCATCCAATCCGGCATCCGGGACGGGGGCATGAACGCCGAGGACATGAAGGTGAGCGGCAGCAGCAGGAAGGTGTTCAGCGCGATCACCGTCTCGCGTTCGCGTGCCACCATGCCCACCGCGTTGGAGAAGGCGCCGAAGACCGTGCCCAGCACCGAGGCCACCACGATCAGGACCAGGACCCCGGCGAAGCCGCCCGGATAGTGCGCGCCCGCCAGTTTGCCCAGCCCGACCATCACCAGCGACTGGAACGCGGTCGAGCAGCCCTGGGCCACCACGTTCGCGTTGACCAGCGCGCTGCGCCGGAGCGGGGTGACCAGGAAGCGGTTGAGCGTGCCGCGTTCGATCTCCTCCAGGATGCCCATGCCGGCCCACATGTTGGCCGACACCGCGTTCATCACCACGACGCCCGGGATCAGGTAGTCGAGGTAGGTCCCGGCGCCGAAGCCGGGCAACTCGGCTATGTCGCGGAAGAGTTGACCGAAGAGGAACAGCCAGATCACCGGCTGGATCAGGGTGATCACCAGGTAGACGGGCTGCCGCAGGAAGACCCGGAACTGACGGGCGGTCATGTACCAGGTGTGGGTGATCGTCTCGCGCAGGATCGGCACGCTCGGCGGGCTCGGGACACGAGTGGTGCCCGTCGCGGTGGTCGCGGTCGTCATCGCGTCTCTCCTTCGCGGGTGTCGGAAGCGTCGGCGACCTCGGCGTCCTCGACGGGCGCGGCGTCGCCGCCCGCCTCGGCCGGGTTCGTCGCGTCGAAGCGGCGACCGGCGTGCCGCAGGTAGACGTCGTCGAGCGAGGGGCGGGCCACCGTGACCGCGCCGACCCGGGCACCGACGTGGTCGAGGGCGGCCAACACCTCGGGCACCGCGGCGGCCCCGTGGTCCGCCCGGGCGTGCACCGCGCGGGCCTCGACGGTGATCTCCCGAATGCCCGGCACCCGGGCCAGCGCCTCGCGCACCTCGGGCCCGGCCGGGTCGAGCAGGTCCACGTGCACCGCGTCGCCGTGCAATCGGGACTTGAGCTGTTCGGGAGCGCCTTCGGCGACCACCCGGCCGTGGTCCACGATGGCCAGCCGCGCGGCGAGCCGGTCGGCCTCGTCGAGGTAGTGCGTGGTGAGCAGGATGCTCAGGCCCTCGCCGGCCAGCCGGCCGATCTCCTCCCACATGTCGGCGCGGGCCTCGGGGTCCAGGCCGGTGGTGGGTTCGTCCAGGAAGAGCACCTCGGGGTGGTGGACCAGGCCCAGTGCCACATCCAGTCGGCGCTGCATGCCGCCGGAGTAGGTGCGCACCGGGCGGTGTGCGGCCTCGGTCAGGCCGAAGCGATCCAGCAGGTGATCGGCGCGCCGGCCGGGCTCGCGACCGCGCAGGCCGAACAGGTGCCCGGTGAGGATCAGGTTCTCCCGAGCGGTGGCGGCCGGATCGGCGCCGGAGCGCTGGGCGACCACGCCGATGGCCCGGCGGACCCGAGCCGGGTCCCGGGTCACGTCGTGGCCCGCGACCCGGGCCGTGCCGGAGTCCGCGGCGGCCAGCGTGGTGAGGATCTTGACGGTGGTGGACTTGCCCGCGCCGTTGGGCCCGAGCAGGCCGAAGACGGTGCCGGGTGCCACGCTCAGGCTCAGCCCGGCCAGTGCCCGGACACCTTGCGGGCGGCCCTTGACGGGATAGGTCTTGACGAGGTCGTGCGCCTCGATCGCGGGCGCGCCGGTGCCGGCGGGGCCGGTGTGTCCGGGCGTGCGACCGTCGTGGACGGTAGCCGCCGTCCGCTCGGTGTGCTTCATGGTGGAGTGGATCCCTCCGGTCGACATGCGGTACGGCGATGCCGAGTGGCTCGCCGACCTGCGACAAGAGGACCGGGGATACGATGGGTTCGGTGCGCCTCGTATGTGCCGGTCCCTGTTGCCACAGGGTTTCGGTGCGAGGTTCCCGGCCCTCGGGAGCGGTGTTCGAGCACCGCCCGGGGGCCTTTTTCGGTCCGGGATCGTGGATCTACCCGGTGGGGTCGTCGGTGGTGGCCTCCTGATCGTGTTCGGCGGCTTCGGTGGGTGCGAGCTCCCGGTCCGCGGCGTCCATGTCGACCCAGGCCGCCGGGGCCTCGCCGGTGGCTCGGAAGTGGCGCCACTCGGCGACGCCGGAGAGGCTGTCGTCCGCGATCTCGTCGAGCAGACCGCGCACCCACCGCGCCTCGGCCTCGGCCATGGCCAGTTCGTACTCGTTCTCGACCAGGAACACCCTGGGCAGCCGGCCGGTGAGTTCGGCCAACTCGGCGCGCCCGCGGGCGACGTGGGCGTCGATGGCCTCGACCCGACGTTCGAGCAGCGTGCTCACCTGGTCCGGGTCGAGCACGCCCATCAGGGACAGGGCGCCCTCGAAGCGCGGGAACTCGTGCACCCGGACCGACAACAACTCGCCCAGCCACTCGCGCATCTCGGCATCGCCGGCCTCGGTCACCGCGTAGGTGGTGCGCTCCGGCCGGCGGCCCTCGCGGTCGACCCCGGTGGCGGTGATCAGACCGTGTTTCTCCAGGTTGCGGACCACGGTGTACAGCGAGCCGTAGTTGATCTTGATGCTGTTTTCCTTGCCCCGACTGCGCAACACCTGGGCGATTTCGTACGGGTGGCGCGGCTGCTCGGCGACCAGCGCCAGCACGGCGAGTGCCAGTGTGTTGCCGACCCTGCGTCTGGCCACGGCCGCCTCCGGGGAATTCCGATTACTCGTCACCGAATATACGACTGCGGGTAGTCGACGTCCAGGGTGCGGCCGGAATTCGGCGGTGCCCGTCGGGTTTGGCGTCGGTGAAGGTTCAAGATCATGGGGGAAGCATGTCGAGTGGGATCGCGGTATCGGGCAGCGTCGCGGCGGGATTCGAGCAGGTTCGGACCGAACTCGCCGCCGCCCTGGCCGAATTGCCGGACGCGCCGGGGGTGCGGCTCGCGGTGTATCGCGACGGTCGTCGTGTGGTCGACCTGTGGGCGGGGGACGAGGTCACGGGGGACACGCTGGCCCCGGTCTTCTCGACCACCAAGGGCGCCGCGCATCTGGTGGTGGCGTTGCTCGTGCAGGACGGTGTGCTGGATCCGGACCGGGCCGTCGCGCACTACCGGCCGGAGTTCGCCGCGCACGGCAAGGGCGGGACACCCTGCGCGAGCTGCTCGCGCACCGCTCCGGCGCGATCGGGGTGGACGGCGGCTTCACCGTCGCCGAACTGGCCGACGACCGACTGCTCGCCGAACACCTGGCCGCCCACCGGTCGTTCTGGGAGCCGGGCACGGCGTACGGCTACCACGCCTTCGTGATCGGCGCGCTCACCGGCGAGGTGGTGCGCCGGGCCACCGGGCGTTCGCTCCAGGAGATCTACGAGGAGCGCGTGCGCGCGCCCCACGACCTGGACATGTACCTCGGCCTGCCGGTCGCGATGGAGGCCCGCACGCTCGACATGTTGCCGATGTTGCCCACCCCGGAGCAGCAGGCCCGGTCGGCCGCCCACGCGCCCGACCGATTCGGCCGCACCGGGGTCGCCTTCAACCTCAACGCCGAACCGCCCACCGACCTGGTCGGCTTCGTCAACACCCGTGAGGTGCGCGCACTGGGTCCGGCCTCCTCGGGCGGCGTCGGCAACGCACGCGGGTCGGCCGGGATGCACGCGGCCGCGATCTCCGGGCTCGACGGTCGCCCGGCGCTGCTCGAACCGGGCACCGTCGCCGAGTTCGCGCACGTGCACTGGGGCGGTACCGACCTGGTGACCGGCGAGCACGACCACTTCGCGCTGGGCTTCGAGGCGTTGGGCCTGCGCTACGACTTCCTGGGCGACGACGCGTTCGGCCACAGCGGCGCGGCCGGCGCACTGGCCTTCGCCGACCCTCGGTCCGGCACCGCCTACGCCTACACCCGCCGCCGCTTCGGCCATCCGGGCGGCGCGGCCCCGGAGAACACCCGGCCGGCGGCGGCGGTCTTCCGGGCGATCGGCGGCTGACCCGGACGGCCCGGGGCCGGCCCCGCCTCCGTCCCCGCCCGGATCCAGGGCGGGGACGCGGTGTTCGGTGCCCGCGGGTCCGGTGCCGGCGGATCAGCCGAAGTCGCCGCGGTGCTCCCGGGCCCAGGCTCCGAAGGTGCGGGCAGGGGCGCCGGTCAGGTCTCGGACCGCGGTGGTGATCAGCGGCGTCTCGGGTGCTGCGTCGGCGCCCGCGAGCAGCGCGTCGACGAGGGCCGGCGGGCGGCCGTCGGCGAGCATGCGTTCCCGCGCGGCGGCCACCGGGATCGGCTCGAAGCGCAGCGGGCGCTCGATCGCGGCGCCGATCAGCCGGACCTGGTCGGCTCGGCTGAGGACCTCCGGACCGGTCAGGACGTAGGTGACACCGGTGTGGGCGTCCTCGGTGAGCACCCGGACCGCCGACGCGGCGATGTCGCCTTCGTGCACGACCGGCTTGGCGGCCAGATCCGGGCCGCCGACGGCGCCGGAGGCGCGGATCTGCCCGGCCCATCCGAGTGTGTTGCTCGCGATGGTCTCCGCGCGCAGGAAGGTCCACTCGGTGGTCGATTCGGCGATCACCCGTTCCAGCTCGGCGTGCAGCCCGCTGATCGGGTCGGCCTGGCGGTCGACGTCGTCGCGTACCCGCGCGGAGGAGAGGTAGACGACGCGGCCCGTGTGCGCGGTCACCGCGTCCAGCACGGCGGGCGCGCCGTCGGTGGTGAGGAAGGGCCAGACCAGGAACACCGCGTCGACCCCGATCAGGGCCGGCGCGAGGGTGTCCGGCCGGGCCAGGTCGCCGCCCACCACCTCGACCTCGGCGGGCAATCCGGCCGCCTCGGGACGGCGCGCCAACGCCCGTACCTCGACTCCCGCGGCCAGGAGTTGCCCGACCACCTGCCGGCCGACGTTTCCGGTCGCCCCGGTCACCAGAATCATGTGCAGCCCCTCGTGTCCCGACGAAGGCGGTGGGTCCCGCCTCCTCGGACGATCCTGCAACCTCCAGTGGACGTGAGGTCAAGGCGTTCGGCCCGCGGGCGGCGGGAGCGACCTACTCGATGACCTTGGCCAGGAACGCCGCCAGGTTGCCCCGGGTGCGTTCGATCTGCTCGGCCAGGGTCAGCGACTCCTCGAACCGACCGCCGGGCGCCGGCGCCTTCAGGCCGCGTACATACAGGGAGCACGCGAGGTCGGTGCAGATGTACATGCCGAACGAGTTGCCGTCCCGGCCGGCCTGTCCGGTCTTGCGGGCGCTCATCAGCGAGACGCCGCGGCCCGGGTGCGTGGTCAGGCACAACGAGCACATGCTGCGGTGCAGGTAGCCTCGCTGCTGGGCGGGAAAGCGCAGGGCGAGGCCGACGAGCCGACCCTGGTATTCGGTGACCAGATAGGTGCGATCAGGGGCCCCCGGATCGCCCCAGCCCAGGAAATCCAGGTCGGCCCACGGGCGTTCGGCCAGGTCACGGGGCATGGGCAGGCGCTGGGCCGCTCCCTTGGAACAATTGACGAACGACGTACGGATTACCTGCTCGGTGAGTGGGTCCATGCGGCGGAAACTAACAGTGCCTAGGTATCCTAGGCAAATACCTAGAGGCTCTAGGAAGCGCGGACGGCGCGCTGACGGCGTCTCGAAGAAAGGCCGGCGAGTGGCTCGGGCGGGACTGACGGCGGAACGGGTGACCCGCGCGGCGGCGGACCTGGCGGACGAGGTGGGGTTCGAGAACATCACCCTGACCGCGCTGGCGCGCGGCTTCGGGGTCAAGGACGCGAGCCTGTACTCGCACGTGAAGAACCTCCAGGAACTGCGGCTGGGGATCGCGATGCTGGCCGCCGGCGAACTGGCCGATCGCATCGGCGCGGCGGTCGCGGGTCGGGCGGGCAAGGACGCGCTGATCGCCTTCGCCCGGGCGTACCGGGAGTTCGCGTTGGAGCGCCCCGGCCGCTACGCGGCGACCCAGGCGCGGATCGACCCGGCGCTGCTGGCCACCTCCGAGGGCTACCGGCGCAACATCGAGAGCACCTACGCGATGTTGCGCGCCTACGGCCTGGACGAACCGGACCTGACGGATGCGGGACGGCTGTTGCGCAGCGTCTTCCACGGCTTCGCGGTGCTGGAGGGCAACGGCGGGTTCGGGCACGTGCGCAGGCCGAGCGAGTCCTTCGATCGGGCGGTGGAGGCGCTGCACGTGGCGCTGATGAACTGGCCCGATTGACGCGGCCGGACTGACCCGACCCAACTGAGTCGGCCCGACCGAACCGGCCCGACCGAACCGGCTCGGCGGACCCGGGCCGGGTGGACCGGGCCTGCGCGCCCGCCGCGAGGTCCATGGCGACCGGACCCGCTTCGGCGCGTCTTCGCGCGATGCGGTGGAATCGGCGGCGATCGGTTCGATCATGGTGCGCGGGAGCGGTCGGCGGCCGCCGTACGGGTGGTCCCGGCCGTCGGGAAGGCGAGGTGCGTGGTGACGAAGTACGTGGCACTGTTGCGCGGCATCAATGTGGGTGGCCACCGGCGGGTGCCGATGGCGGATCTGCGTCGGGTCCTGACCGAGTTGGGATACACCGAGGTCAAGACGCTGTTGCAGAGCGGGAACGCGGTGTTCGAGGCGGCCGAGCAGCCGGCCGCCGATCTGGTCGCGGCGATCGAGGCCGGGCTGCTCGGCGAATTCGGGTTCGCGGTGGACGTGATGGTGCGCAGCGGCGCGGAACTGCGCGCGGTGGTCGCGGCGAATCCGCTGGAGGTGGTCGATCCGGCCAAGCTCGCGGTGGCGTTCCTGAGCCCGGCCGCGGATCCGGCGGTGCTCGGCGCGGTCGATCCGGCCACCTACGCGCCGGACGAACTGCGGCTGGGCGAACGCGAGTTGTATATGTACTTCCCGGACGGCCTGGGTCGGGCGCGGTTGTCGCCGATCCTGGCCCGCAAGCTCGGCGACACGGCCACCGTCCGCAACTGGAACACGGTGACCAAGCTGCTCGCCATGGCGGGGTGAGACCGGGGCGACCGGGCTCGAAACCATTGCACAATTTCCTGTGCACAGATTATTGTGCATGGGTGGCCGTGTCACCGGAACGCCGAGATGTCAGCGAACTCGAAGCGCTGAAGGCTTTGGCGCACCCCCGGCGACAACGGATCCTGCGAGAACTGGAGGCGGGTGGGCCCGCGACGTCCGCGTCGCTGGCCCGGGCGCTGACATTGAACACCGGCGCGACCAGCTACCACCTCCGGGAGCTGGCCCGACACGGGTTCGTCGAGGACTTCGTGGATCCGCACGCGCACGGCCGCGAGCGGTGGTGGCGCGCCGTGCAGCGGGACCTGCGGTTTCCGCCGCGCAGTGAGCAGAGCGAGGAGATCCGGCCGGTCGTCGACGAGATGAACCGCCTGGCCTTCGCGGCCGACCTGGAGGAGTACCGCAAGGCGCAGACCGCGACCGAGGCCGAAGAGGGGATGGACATGCCGTACTCGCGCGGGACCATCCACGTCACGCCGGCCGAATTGGGCGAGTTCTTCGAGGAGTACATCGCGCTCCTCAACCGGTACAAGCGGGCCGGACCGCTGCCGGCCGAGGCGCGCCCGGTGCAGACGCGCTTCCTGGCGTTCCCGACCACGACCGGTGGGCGGGACGACGAACGGGACGACGACGTGCGCGACGGCGCGGCAGCGGCGGGCGCCGAGCCGGACGGCGGTGGGCCCGGAACCGTCCGGCCCTGAGCCACCGATGCCGAGGCCGCGGCCCTGGCATCGACCCGGAAATTCGAGACGCGAGCGCTGCACCCCGACCCGGGCACCGAATCCCGGCTACCGAACCTTTGGCACCGAGCCGTCGATGCGCCATGCGCCGGTGCACGGTTCGGCGACTCCGGCATGCGTTCGGCTCGGCATCGATCCCCATCCGAAGAGACGACAAGGGCGGCACCGCACCATGAGTACGCACGACCAGATACCCGATGCCGTGTCGCTGACCGGCGTCGGGCGCATCCACGGCAAGGGCACCGCAGCGGTCACCGCCCTGCACGACGTCACCGTCGGCATCCGGCGCGGCAGCTTCACCGCGGTCATGGGGCCCTCGGGCTCCGGGAAGAGCACGTTTCTCCAGTGCGCCGCCGGGCTGGACCGGCCGACCAGCGGCAGTGTGCGGCTCGGCGAGACCGACCTGTCCGGGCTGTCCGAGACCGGCCTGACCGAACTGCGGCGCGAGCGGATCGGCTTCGTCTTCCAGGCGTTCAACCTGATGCCCTCGCTGACCGTGCTGGAGAACATCACGCTGCCGCTGCGGCTGGCGGGCCGCAAGGCGGACCGGACCTGGCTGGCCGAGATCGTCCAGCGGGTGGGCCTGACCGGGCGTACCGAACACCGGCCGGCCGAGCTGTCCGGCGGCCAGCAGCAGCGGGTCGCGATCGCCCGCGCGCTGGTCACCCGGCCCGAGGTGGTCTTCGCCGACGAACCCACCGGCGCGCTGGACACGGTCACCGCCAAGGAGGTGCTGGTGCTGCTGCGCGACACCGTGGACGCGATGGGCCAGACCGTGGTGATGGTCACCCACGACCCGGTCGCCGCGTCCTACGCCGACGAGGTGCTCTTCCTCGCCGACGGACGCATCACCGACACGCTGACCGGGGCCGGCGCGGACCGGATCGCGGACCGGATGACGCACCTGGGCGCGTGGGCCTGATGCTCTTCCTCGCCCTGCGAACCCTGCGCGCCCGCAAGGGCGGCTTCGCCGGCGCTTTCGTCGCGCTGGTGTGCGCGGCCGCGCTGGTGACCGCGTGCGGCGCGCTGTTGGAGACCGGCCTGCGCGGCGACATCCGGATCGAGCGCTACGCCGGTACCGACACCGTGGTCACCGCCGACCAGAACCTGCACTGGACCAAGCACAAGAAGGGCAAGACCAAGACCAAGTCGAAGCCGCTGACCGAGCGGGCGTGGCTGGACGCGACCGCCGTGGACACACTGCGCGCGATCCCCGGTGCCGAGGTGGTCCCGGAACTGACCTTCTCCGCCCACGTACTCACCGCCGGCGGCCGGTCCCTGGACACCGACGGCAACGCGTGGGGCCACGCCTGGGAGTCGGCCCGGCTGACCCCGTTCGCGCTGCGCGAGGGGCGGGCGCCGACGGCGGCCGGCGAGGTCGTGCTGGACGCGGATCTGGCCCGCCGGGCAGACGTCCGGGTCGGCGGCACGGTCACCGTGCAGGCGGGCCGAGCCCCGGGCGGCTACCGCGTGGTGGGCATCGCGGCACCGCCGGGTCGGGACGCGCTGGCCCGGCAGGCCAGTGTGTTCTTCGCCGACGTGGACGCCCGACGGCTGGCCGGACACCCCGGACAGGTCGCCTCGGTGGGCCTGTTCGCCGCGCCCGGCGCGGACCCGGGCACGGTGCGCGCGGCGGCCCGGAAGGCCCTGGCGGGCACCGGCGCGCAGGTGCGGACCGGTACCGATCGTGGGCCGGCCGAGTTCCCCGCCGCGGCCAAGGCGCGGGTGACCCTGGTCAGTCTGGGCGGCGCGCTCGGCGGCACCTCGCTGCTGGTCGCGATCCTGGTCGTGGTGGGCACGTTCGCGCTGTCCATCCAGCAACGCCGGCGCGAGATCGCGCTGTTGCGCGCGATCGGTGCGACGCCTCGGCAGATCCGCCGGATGGTGGGCCGCGAGGCACTGGTGGTGGGTCTGATCGCGGGCGCGCTCGGTGCGTTCGCCGGGCTGGGGCTGGCCCGTTGGCTGCACGGACGGTTCGTCGCGTTCGGCGCGATGCCGGACACGCTCGCCCTGAAGCTGAGCCCGATCCCGCTGATCGGCGCGGTACTGCTGACGCTGCTCGCGGCCTGGACGGCGGCGCGGGTGTCGGTACGGCGGGCCGCGCGGGTGCGACCGACCGAGGCGTTGGCGGACGCGGCGATCGAGCGGCCCGGGCTCGGTGTCGTGCGCACGATCGGCGGGGTGCTCGCGGCGCTGGGCTACGGCGTACTCCTGTTGGTGTTGAGCACGCTGGACACCGAACCCAAGTCCACGCCGGTCACCTTCCTGACGGTGATCCTGGCCGCCGTGGCGATCGCGCTGCTCGGACCGCTGCTTGCCCGGGCGGCAACGGCGGTACTGGGCCTGGTGGTCGGGCGGCTGTCGCCGATCAGCGGGTTCCTGGCGGCGCGCAACGCACGGGCCGCGGCCGAACGGGTGGCCGCGGTGGTGACCCCGTTGAGCCTGGCGGTGGCGATGGCGTCCACCATCCTGTTCACCCAGACCACGGCGAGTCATGCCGCGGGGGAGCAGGTGAAGGCGGGCACGTTGGCCTCGTACACGCTGGTCGCGAAGCCCGGCGTGCCGGGGCGGGCGGCGGAGGCGGCGCGGGCGGTGCCCGGGGTCGAGGTGGTCACCGAGGTCCTGCACACGCTCGTTCGGGCGGGCCGGGACAAGTTCGCGGCTCAGGGAGTCACCCCGCAGGGCGTGCAGCGCACACTCGACCCGAAGACCCGGTCCGGCTCGTTCGCGGCGCTCGCCGACGGGACGGTCGCGGTGAGCGAACTCGCGGCCAGGACCAAGGGGGTCGGCGTCGGCGACGATCTGCGGATCACCATGGGCGACGGGGTCGTGGTCACCCTGAAGGTGGTCGCGGTGTACGAACGCGGCCTGGGGTTCGGTGATCTGACGCTGCCTCATGCGGTGGTGGCGGCGCACGTGGATCGGCCGGCGGCCGAGGCGGTGCTCGTTTCCGGTACGGCGGCGTTGGCGCGGGAGTCGTTGCAGCGGGCGATGGGCGAGTTCCCCGGGGTCCGGGTGCTGGATCGGGGCGAGGTCGAGCAGGCGCGTCGGGACCGGGCGGGCACCCAGGCTCAGGTCAACTATGTGGCGATGGGGCTGATCATCGCGTTCACCGGGATTGCGGTGGTGAACACGTTGGTGATGGCGACGTCGGCGCGGCGGCGGGAGTTCGCGCTGCTGCAACTGGTGGGGACGACTCGGCGCCAGGTGCTTCGGATGCTTCGCTGGGAGACCGGGGCGGTGGTGTTGTTGGCTGCGGTGTTGGGGTCTCTGGTCGCCTACGCGACGTTGACGGCCTACAGCGTGGGGATGACCGCGAGTGCGGCTCCGTATGCGCCGCCGTTGACGTATGCGGCGGTGTTGGTTGCGGCGACGGGGTTGGCGTTCGTGGCCACGGTCGTGCCGGGGCGCGTGGCGTTGCGGGGGAATCCTGCGGACACGATGGGGTTGCGGGACTGAGGTGGCCTCGGGCGCCGGCGGGGCTGGGTGGCCTCATGCGCCGGCGGGGCTGGGTGGCCTCATGCGCCGGCGGGGCTGGGTGGCCTCATGCGCCGGCCGGGCTGGTTCGCCTCATGCGCCGGCGGGGCTGCTTGGCCTCATGCGCCGGCCGGGCTGGTTCGCCTC
>NZ_JBHZAV010000178.1:0-18939 GCF_042754445.1 Embleya sp. NPDC059213 | reverse complement strand
TTTCCGACGAACACCCGGATGGCGCATGACGCACGTGGTCCCCGACGAACCCGACTACGGTTCGAGCATCAGCAGTTCGTGGTGGCTGCGTTCGCGCACCGCCCACCAGCACGGCAGGTAGATCACCGCGGGCAGGCCGGCCACCAGGATCGACCAGGTCGGGCAGTTCATCAGTGCCGCCACCAGTGCGACGAATACGTGGATCAGGCCCACCGCGGCCGCCCGGGCGAGTGCCCCGGTGCCGCGCCGCATCGCGTCGCGCACCCCGGCCACGCCCATGCCGCAGACCACCGCGACACCCGCGCACAACACCGACGCGATCAGCAGCAGGTCGCCGAGCCCTTCCAGGCTCTTGCGGTCGTCGCGCACCGCGAACGACATGATCGCCAACGTGACGGCGGTCGCGCTCATCAGCACTGTCTCGACGGCCAGCGCGATCAGCAGGGTTCGCAGAAAACCGATTCGACGATTTCCCCTCATAGTTCCCCCGAAATGACGTTTGCCCCCCGTTCGGTACACCCCCGAGCCGGTTCCGAAGCGGCGGGGAGCACCCTACGCCTTCGGACGATGCCACACGGAATCCCGTTCCCGAAGTCGGGTCGGTAACGATGGCGGTACGAAACACGGTGGGAAACACGAAGGCCGCGGGGTTCGTCCGGGCGTTGCCGGACGGCCCCGCGGCCTTCGCCGCGATGTCCTCGGGACGTCGATCGAGCGCCGGCAACCTGCGCGACGACGTGCTCGACGACGTGCTCGACGACCTGATCGACCCCCTGCTCGACTACTTGACGGCGCCCGCCATCACGCCCTGGACGAAGTAGCGCTGGAAGCTGAAGAAGACGATCACCGGGACGATCAGCGACAGGAAGGCGCCGGGTGCCAGCACGTCGATGTTGGCGCCGAACGCCCGGGATTGGGACTGCAACGCGACGGTCAGCGGCGCCGATTCGGTGTCCGCGTAGATCAACGCGATCAGCATGTCGTTCCACACCCACAGGAACTGGAAGATGCCCAGCGACGCGATGGCCGGCAGGCCCAGCGGCAGGATGACCCGGAAGAAGATGGTCAGGTCGGTGCCACCGTCCATCCGGGCGGCCTCCAGCAGGTCGCGGGGGATGCCCGCGAAGTAGTTGCGCAGCAGGAACACCGCGAACGGCAGGCCGAAGGCGACGTGGAAGAGCACCACGCCCGCGATGGTGCCGAACAGGCCGGTGTCGCCGTACAACTTGGAGATCGGGATCAGCGCGACCTGTACCGGCACCACCAACAGGCCGACCACGATCAGGAACAGCCAGTCCCGACCGGGGAATTCCAGCCACGCGAAGGCGTAGGCCGCGAGCGAGCCGATCAGGATCACCAACAGCGTGCTGGGCACGGTGATCCAGATCGTGTTGAAGAACGCCCGGGTCATGTCCTTGTTGTCGAGCAGCTTGTCGTAGTTCGAGAAGGTCAGGTCGCTCGGTTTGCCCAGCACCTTCCACCAACCGGACTTGCTCATCTCCTGCGGGTCGCGCAGCGAGGAGACGAGCAGACCGAAGGTGGGCATCAGCCAGAACAACGCGATCAGCACGAGTGCGACCGCCGCCAGGCCGCCGCCGGTGCGGCCCACGATCCGGGAGGCCAGGCCGCGCTTGATGCCTCCCTCCCCGCCCACCGGTGGTTGTCGAGGCTTCGTCAGGTCGGGGGCTGCGGACGCGCTCACCGGTTCTCCCTTCGGAAGCGTCGGATGTTGAACAACATCGCCGGCAGTACCAGCAGGAAGAGCAGGATGCCGATGGCGCTGCCCAGGCCCTGGTTGTTGCCGCCGCCGAAGGAGGCGATGTACATCTGCAGGGCCAGGACGTTGGCTTCCTTCTGCGACGAGCCCAGCGAGATGATGTACACCAGGTCGAAGATCTTGAGCACGTTGATCACCAGAGTGACCATCACCACCACCAGCACCGGGGACAGCAGCGGGATGGTGACCCGGCGGAAGACCTGCCATTCGGTCGCGCCGTCCACGCGCGCGGCCTCCAGCGCGTCCCTGGGGATCGCGGCCAGGCCCGCCGCGATCAGCACCATCGCGAAGCCCGCCCACATCCAGATGTAGGCGCCGATGATCGCGGCGGTGATCAGGTTCGGCCCGAGCCAGTCGTAGCCACCGAAGGACTTGGCGAAGTTGCCCTCGGTCAGCCGCAGTTGCACCGGGCCCTCGCGGGCGGCGGAGGCGGGCATGGTGAACGAGCCGTCCTTGCCGGTGGTCGCGCTCGCGACGGTCCTCCCGCCACGCACCGCCTCGACCCGGACGCCCGGCAGGCCCTTCTCGCCGGGATCGACCACGCCCGGCTTGCCCGCGTTGCCCTTGCTGAAGTCGACCCACACCACGCCGCCGAGTCCGCCGGCGGCCGGCACCCCGGGCCTGGCGTCCCGCGCGTCGCCGGGAATCTTTTCCGCGGGCAGGGAGACCAGCGGCAGCAGCGCGGTGCCGCCCGGCCCGGTGCCGGCCCGGGTGACGAAGCCGCCGCCCTGAGGGGTGAGCACGGTGTCGTTGCGTGGGCGGGCACCCGGATACGGCGCGCCCTCGCTGAAGATGTCGTGCACGCTCGTGATCACCGCGTTGGCCACGCCCTGGTCGGGCTCGCGGTCGTAGACGAGCCGGAAGGTGATGCCCGCGGCCAACATGGACACGGCCATCGGCATGAAGACGATCAGCTTGAACGCCGTGGCGAACCTGACCCGTTCGGTCAGCACCGCGAAGATCAGGCCGAGCGAGGTGACCGCGGCCGGTACCACCAGGACCCAGATCAGGTTGTTCTCGAGTGCGGTGAAGGTGTCGTCGTCGGTGAACAGTTCCTTGTAGTTGTCGATCCCCACGAAGTCCGACCAGCCGTCCGCGCCGAACAGGCTGCGCAACAACGACCACACGATCGGATAGGCGACCAGGACGGCGAGCATGACGATGGCCGGCAGCAGGAACAGCCAGCCCAACAGGGCGCCCGAACCGAGCCCGCGCGACTCGCGCGCGGGCATCGGCTTCGTCTTCTCGGGCACCGCGACCGGTACGGGTGCCTTGTCACTCATGACAGCGGATCACCCGCCCGCGTATGCCTTGGCGGCGTCCGCTTCGAGCTTGCTCTGCGCCCCGGCCACGTCCGAGGGGTTGCGCAGGAAGTCCTGGAGGTCGCGCCATTCGCCCTCACCCTTGGTGCCGCCGAACGCGGCCGGTGCCTGGTCGGAGAGGTCGAAGCGGAAGTCGTCGCCCGCGCCGATCAGGTTCTTGGCGATCCCGCGCGTGGTGTCGTCGCGATAGGCGGCGAGGTCCAGGTTCTTGTTCGGCGAGAGGTAACCGCCCTGCTGTGCCCACACCTTGGCGGCGTCCGGCGAGGCCAGGTACTTGAGCAACGCCTGCGCGCCGGGGGAGTCCTTCATCGCCACGGCCACGTCGCCGCCGGTGACCACCGGCGCCTTGCCGGTGCCGACCGCCGGGAACCCGAAGAACTTCGCGTCGGTGCCGATCTTGGCCTTGGTGTCCTTGATGATGTTGGTGCCGATGAAGTCGCCGCCGGAGATCATCCCCGCCTTCGGCGGGTCGCCGAACACCTGGGGCACCGAGGCCGGGAACTCGGTCTGGAGCACACCGCCGCTGCCGCCGGGGAACCAGTCGCCCTTGCCGAAGACCTGGGCCAGGGTCTCCAGGGCGGTCTTGACCGAGGGGTCGGTCCACGGGATCTTGTGCTGGGCCAACTGGTCGTACTTCTCCGGGCCGGCCTGGCTCAGGTAGATGTTCTCGAACCAGTCGGTGAGCACCCACCCGTCGGCGCCGCCGATGGCGAACGGCGGGGTGCCGGAGTCGGAGATCAGGCCCGCGTTCTTGAGCAGGTCCTCCCAGGACTTGGCCTCGGTCGCGCCCGCGTTCTCGTAGACCTTGGCGTTGTACCAGACCAGCGACTTGTTGGCGCCCTTGTAGTAGACGCCGTAGAGCTTGTCCTGGTACGAGCCGAGCTTTTGCCACTGGCTCGAGAAGTTGGCCTGCACGGCCTGCTGCACGTCGGCCGACAGTGGCTTGATCCAGCCCTTTTGGGCGAACTGTTGGAGTACGCCCGGCTGGGCCAGGAACGCCACGTCCGGCGGCGCGTTGCCCTCGACCCGTTGGCCGAGGAAGGTGGAGGCGCTGTCGCCGGTGGGAATGAACTCGGTCTTGGCCCCGGTGCGCTTCTCGAAGTCGGCGAGCACCTTCTTGAACGCCGCCTGCTCGTCACCGGTCCACACCGCGGCCACGCTCACCGTGGTCCCGTCGAGCCGGGGTACGGCCGGCGCGCCGCTCCCGCTCGGCGTCGAGTCGCCCTTCTTGCCCTTGTCGTCACCGTCGTCGCTACAGGCCGCGAGACCCATGGCGAGCATCGAGGCGACCGCCAAGGCGCCCACGAACCGCTTCACGCATCCTCCGTTATGGACAGACCCGTTTCCGGGTCGAAGAAGTGCAGCCGATCGGTTGCCACCCGCATCACCACGTCGGCGCCCTCGCGCGCCCGGGTCCGCGGCCCGAAGCGGGCCACCAACTCGGAATGCGCCGCGTCGGCGTCCGGCACCGTGTCCTCCGCGCCCACGTCGCGCGCCAGTTCCTGGACGTCCTCGGTGACCGCCGGAGGCGCGTCCAGGCGCATGTGTACGAGCACCTCCGAGCCCATCGCCTCGACCAGGTCGGCCTCGGCGCGCAGGACGGCGCCCTCGACGGGCTCGGCGCCCTCCAGGGCGGTGTCGTGCAGATCCTCGGGACGGATCCCGACGATCAGCGAACGCTCCCGGTAGCCGGCCAACGCCGGGCGCGCGGCGAGCACGTCGGGGTGCACGGTCAGTCGTTGGCTGCCGATGTCCACGGTGGCCCCGCCCGCGTCGTCGTGGTGCAGGGTGCCGGTCATCAGGTTCATCGCGGGCGAGCCGATGAAGCCGGCCACGAACAGGTTGACCGGGTGGTCGTACAACTCCTGCGGTGGGGCGACCTGTTGCAGAACGCCCTTCTTCATCACCGCGACCCGATCGCCGAGGGTCATCGCCTCTGTCTGATCGTGCGTCACATACAGCGTGGTGACCCCGAGTTCGCGGGTCAGCCGGGCGATCTGGGCGCGCATCTGCACGCGTAGCTTCGCGTCGAGATTGGACAGCGGTTCGTCCATCAGGAACGCCTGCGGCTCGCGCACGATGGCCCGGCCCATCGCCACCCGCTGACGTTGGCCGCCGGAGAGTTGCCGCGGTTTTCGGCCCAGATGTTCCTCCAGGCCCAGGGTCCGCGCCGCGTCGCCGACCCGTCGGCGGATCTCGTCCTTGGGCAACTTCCGCAATCGCAAACCGAATCCGATGTTGTCCCGGACATTGAGATGCGGATACAGCGCGTAGCTCTGGAACACCATCGCCACGTCCCGATCGCGGGAGGGGACGTGGTTGACGACTCGGTCGCCGATGCTGATCGTGCCCTCGCTGATCTCCTCCAGGCCGGCGACCATCCGCAGCGCGGTGGTCTTCCCGCATCCGGAGGGACCGACCAGGACCAGGAACTCCCCGTCGGCGACCGTCAGATCGAGCGAGGTGACCGCCCGTGTGCCATCCGTGTACAGCTTTCCGACTCCAGCAAGAACCACTTCCGCCACGAATTCCCCCGAGGGTGGACAGATCCCGCCTACCGATGTCCTGTGGTACGCCTGGTGTGGCGTCGACCACAACCCCTGCCCGGAGCAACGAGCCTTATTCGTGACTTTCGATCATCACTGCGTAATGGGGCGACGGGGGCCGGTCGCGCTCCGTATGCTGAACGGGTCGCGACTGGCGTCTGCGTGGGATCGACCACGAGGAAGCGGCAGTTCCACCGACGCGGTGTCGTCCGCCTGGGCACCCGGATCACATCGATTGTGAACCGAGCCGGAGGACGCATGGACGACCACGTGCAGACGAACGACCGTCGGGACGAACTGGACCGCACCGACCCGGAGATCGCCGCCCTGGTGCGCGCCGAGGAACTGCTCCAGCAGGACACGCTGCGCCTGATTCCGAGTGAGAACTACGTCTCCGCCGCCGTCCTGGCGGCGACCGGGACCGTGCTCACCAACAAGTACTCCGAGGGCTATCCGGGCCGGCGGTACTACGAGGGCCAGCAGAACATCGACCCGATCGAGATCATCGCCCGCGACCGGGCGCGGGCGTTGTTCGGCGTGGAGCACGCCAACGTGCAGCCGTACTCCGGCTCACCGGCCAACCTCGCGGTCTACCTCGCCTTCGCCCGGCCCGGTGACACGGTGTTGGGCATGGCGTTGCCGATGGGCGGGCATCTCACCCACGGCTGGGGCGTGTCCGCGACCGGCACCTGGTTTCGCGGGGTCCGCTACGGCGTACGGGCCGACACCGGGCGCACCGATCTGGACGAGGTGCGCGATCTCGCGCTGCGCGAGCGGCCCCGGATCATCTTCTGCGGCGGTACGGCGGTGCCGCGCACGGTGGACTTCGCCGGGTTCGCGGCGATCGCCCGCGAGGTGGACGCGATCCTGGTCGCGGACGTGTCGCATATCGCCGGGCTGATCGCGGGTGGGGTGCATCCCTCGCCGGTCGGGCATGTGGACGTGGTCTCCACGACCACGCACAAGACGCTGCGGGGCCCGCGTGGGGCGATGTTGATGTGCCGCGCCGAACATGCCAAGGCGATCGACAAGGCGGTCTTCCCGGGCCTGCAGGGTGGGCCGCACAACAACACCACGGCGGCCATCGCGGTGGCGCTGCGCGAGGCCGATACCGACGAATTCCGGGCCTACGCGCGGCAGGTGGTCGCGAACGCGAAGCGGCTCGGGGAGGAACTCGCGGAGCGCGGCTTCGAGTTGGTGTCGGGCGGGACGGACAACCATCTGCTGCTGGTGGATCTGACCCGGCGCGGGGTGGCCGGGAAGGTCGCGGCGAAGGCGCTGGATCGGGCCGGGATCGTGGTCAATTACAACACCGTGCCGTTCGACACCCGGTCGCCGTTCGATCCGTCCGGGATTCGGATCGGTACGCCCGCGCTCACGTCACGCGGGTTGCGCGAGTCGCACATGTCGCTGATCGCGGGGTGGATGGATCGCATCGTGACGGGGGCGGCGGCGGGGTCGTCGGAGGAGGAGATCGCGGTGGTTCGGGCCGAGGTGCGCTCGTTCCTGAGCGGGTTTCCGGCGCCCGGGTTGCCTGTGTAGTCGGTTGGGTCGGGGGAGTTCGCCCGCCCGCTGCGGTGCACGACCGCGGGGCCGCCTGGTGGGCCCCGCGGCCCGGTGGGCGGGTCAGCGGGCCTTGCGGGCGAGGTGTTCCAGGGCGGGCCACAAGGGGGTTTGCAGGGGGGTGCCGAGTTGTTCCGCCGCTCGGCGGACGGCGCCGGTGAGCAGGGCCAGGTCGGTGGGGCCCTTGCCGCCGCCCACGGGCGTGGGGCGTCGGGCCAGGCGGTTGCCCATCTCCTGCCACTCCTGGCGCACCACGGTGGGCCGCAGGGTGGCTGTGCGCGGCATCCGGCCGGTCACCCGGCCGCCCTGGAACGGGACGACGGCGCCGTCTCGCCCGCGCACGAAGCCGCGGCCGGGATAGTCCTCGTCCACGGCCGCCGCGTCCTCGACGTCGATCAGCACCCGGGAAGCCTGCGGGTCGTCCACCCGCAGGGCGATCCGCAGCTCGGCGGCCGCGGCGGCCTCGATCTCCGGGGTGCGGGCGGGCCGGCCGGTGGTCACCAGCAGGTGCACGCCGTGCGGGCCGCCGCGGTGGGCCACGTCGGCGAGGCTCTTGACGAAGCCGGGGTACGCCTCGGCCAGCAGGTCTATGTCGTCCACCGCCACCACCAGCCGGGGCAGCGGCCGACCCGGGCCCGGTCGGTACGCCTCGAACGGGGCACCGCGCAACAGCCCCTCGCGGCGGTCCAGTTCGTCCCGCACCGCGGCGATCGCAGCGCCGGTCGCCGGGATGTCCGCGTCGGCGATGTAGCCCACCACGTGTGGCAGCTCGGAGAGCCCCTGCGGGCCGCGGACCAGCGCGATAGCCAGCTCGTCCGGCCGATTGGCCACCGCGAGCGAGCACAACACGGACGCCAACAACTCGGAGCGGCCGGAGCCGGCGGCCCCGCCGATCACCACGTGCGGACCGTCGGCGGACAGGTCCACGGCGACCGCGCCGCGCGCGTCCGAGCCGAGCACCGCGCGCGGTGAGCGGCCCGCCTCGCGCCAGCCGGCCAACAGCTTGGCGGGGGTGAGCAGGTCCAGATTGAGCAGGTCGAGCAGCCGCACCGACTCCGGCAGCGGCGAGGTGACCCGGCGGGTGGCCTCGCGCAACGGGGCCAGGGCCCGGGCGAAGCGGTCCGCCCACGCGGACGACACCGCGTCCGCGACCACGTCCTCCACGCGCCGGGTGCCCGGCCCGATCAGGTCGATCCGGGTGCCGACCTCGCCGGTGACGTGCGCGACCGCCGAGCACTGCGCCGGCAACTCCTCGGCCCGCTCGTCCAGGCACAGCGCGTGTACGCCCGCCGCCGGTCCCTCGACCAGGAGCCGGACGATCTCCGGGCGGGCGGCCAACCGGCCCGCGCCGTCCAGGATCACCACCGTGCGCCGGACCGGAACCCGCTCGGCGGTGTCTATGCGATCGAGCAACTCGCCCGCGCGCGCCCGCACCTGGTCCGTCCCCAGACCGACCAGGAGCCGGCAGTCCTGACCCTCGCCCGGCCGCAGGTGTGGCAGCCAGCGGGCCCAGGACCAGTCGCCGGCGGTGCCGGGATCCGCGCACAGTACGACCAGCTCCACGTCCTGCGGTCCGTGCAGTCCGGCGAGTTGAGCCACCACCGAGCGGGCCAGGCCCAGCAACCGGGGTCGGTGTCCGGTCAGGCCGAGCACGGTGTCCTTGAGCGAGACGGTGACCGGGACCGAGAACGCGGTCAGCCTGCGTTCCTCGCCGTCGGTGCCCGCGACGGTCGAGGGCTCCACCAGGGTCACCCGCGAGGGCAGGTCGCCGACCCCCAGGCGCACGCCGAGCGCCTCCGGGTGGCCGGCCGCGCGTTCCCACAGCCGGCCCGCCGGCCCCGGCTCACCGGTGGCCAGCGCGTCCAACAGCAGTGTCGCCGGGTCGGGCGACTGGTCGCGGCGCCAGCGCACCTCGTCGAGCAGCGCCGAGCGGGCGGCCGCCTCGATCGTCTCGCGCTCGGTCCCGGCGACCTTGCGGCGCAGCGCGAACGGCCGGCGTCGGCCCCCGCTCTCCTCGGGCAGTTCGAAGCGGGCCCGGGCGGGCACCGGCAGTTGGGCCCGGGCGGTGCGGCGCACCTCGATGTGCCCGGTGCCGTCGGCCCGGGCGCGGGCGCCGGTGTCGTCCTCGGGGGAGCCGTAGGGCTGGGGCAGGAAGGTCTGCAGGGTGGACTCGCCGACCCGCAACAGCGAGCCCGGCGGCAACTCGACCGGTTCGCGGCCGATCGGCATCCCGTCCACGGTGGTGCCGTTGGTCGAGCCGAGATCGGCGATCCGGATCCGGCCGGGCTCTATCCACAATTCGGCGTGCAGGCGGGACAGGTCGGGATCGCCGAGGCGCACCTCGGCCTCCGGCGCGCGGCCGATCCGTACCCCGCCCTGGTGCAGCAGGTGCACACCGCCCGCGTCCGGCCCGCCGACCACGCGCAACTGCGGGGAGCCGGCCGAGGGCGACGGCGAGCCGAGCGCGTCGACGGTGATCAGCGCGCCGTCCACCAGCGGCGGCCGACCCACGAGGGTGTCGTCGCGCAGCCGGATGTCGCCCACCCAAAAGCGTTGGCCCTCGGTCCCGGAGGCGGTTCGCAGTGCGCCCGCTATTCCCGCGAAGGTCGTCCCGGACGGCGCGGTGACGAGCACGTCGGCGCCCGGTCCGGTCCGCTGCGGGCCGTGCACGGTGAGCCGGATCTGCATGCGCGCCTCCCTCCTCCGAGCAGAAAACAAGAGGCATCCTCGCACCCGCGACCGTCATGTCGCCCACGGCCGGACAGACGACGGATCTTGTCCGAATTTCGACCGGAAAGGACCGGGTCGCCGGCGAATCGCCCGAACGTGATACCGATCCGAGCCACCCTCGTCACCGAGTATGGGTCGCACACGCTCCGGGCACCGGAGCCGAACCGTACCTGGGGTCGATGCGTCCCAAGCGGAGTACCACCTAGGGTGGAAGGCAACCCGGCACCACCGCCCAGGTGGCGGACAGGACAGTGGGGAGCGTCGTGGACCGGCCGGTCGGCAGCAAATATCTGCTCCAGGAAACCCTGGGGCGCGGAGCCAGTGGCACCGTCTGGCGCGCGAGCGTGCGCGATTCCGGCGAGATCGTCGCGGTCAAGGTGCTGCGCGAGGAGTTGAGCACCGACCCGGACGTGGTCACCCGCTTCCTGCGCGAGCGCTCGCTGCTGCTCAACCTGCGCCACCCCAACCTGGTGCACGTGCGCGACCTCGTCGTCGAGGGCGAGACGCTCGCCCTGGTGATGGACCTGATCGACGGCCCCGATCTGCGCACCTACCTGCGCGAGAACGGCCCGTTGCCACCGGCCGCCGCCGCCTTGACGATGGCTCAGATCTGCGACGCGCTCAGCGTGACGCACGCGGACGGGGTGATACACCGGGACCTGAAACCGGCCAACATCATGCTCGCCCGCAACGGCGACTCGCTCTACCCGATGCTGACCGACTTCGGCATCGCCCGCCTCGCCGACTCGCCCGCGCTCACCCGCACCCACGAACTCGTCGGCACGCCCAGCTACGTCGCGCCCGAGACCGCCGAGGGCCGCCCGCTCACCCCGGCCGTGGACGTCTACGCGGCGGGCGTGGTGCTCTACGAACTGGTGGCCGGACACCCGCCGTTCCGGGACACCAACCCGATCGCGCTGCTGCACCACCACCTGACCGAGGTACCCACCCGCGCGGCCGGCATGCCCGACGCCTACTGGCTGATCACCGAGCGCTGCCTGGCCAAGCGACCCGAGACCCGACCGGACGCGGCGGGCCTGGGCCGCGCCCTGCGGCTGGCCGCCGACATCGTCGCCGGCGTCCGGCCCGACGACGGCTCGCTCGCCCAGGTGCTGGCCGCGAGCGCGTTCGGCGCGCAGGCCGGGGCCGCCGACCCCACCCGCGCCCTGCCGCAGACCCAGGTCGGCTATCCGACCCCGCCGACCACGCCGCCGCCGACCCCGCCGGGCGTACCCAACGCGACCCGGGTGATGAGCACCCAGCCGCCCGGCTATCCACAACCGCCGCAGCACTACCCGCCGCAGCCGGCCCGGGCCGAGCCGGTGCGGCAACAGGCCGGGCCGGCCGCCGCGCCGCCGCCGCTCGCCGACCCCGGACCGCCGCCCCCGCCGCCGCCGCGCTACCGACGCGAGGAGGCGCCCGAGCGCGAGCCGCGGCGCCGCGACCGCGCCGTACGCGAACCGCGCGAACCCAGGGAACGCGAGCCCGAGCCCCGCGACCGCGAACCACGCCGCCGCCGCGGCTTCCGGCTCTCCAGCATTCCGGGCGTGGGCTGCACCATCGGCTGCCTGCTGCGGCTGGTGATCCTGGGCGCGATCCTGTTCGCCGTCTACTGGTTCAGCCCGCTGCGCGACTGGGTGCACTCCGCTATCGACGGATTCGATACCGTTCGAGGCTGGTACGACAGTGTCAAGGACTTCGTCACCGGCGGCGACAACGGCGGCGACACCAAGAATTGACGCATAGTCATCCCTATCGCCCGTGTCGAGGACGACCTCGTACACGCCGTCCCACCCGACGGTCCCCGCATCCGGGGCCCGGCCGCGTAGGGTGCGGTCGGGGAAGTCCGCTGTGAGCACCACGCTCGCTGGGTCCACGGAGCTGCTTTGGCACGCAAGATCGGTAGCCGATACGTCGCCCTGAAGGTGCTCGGGCGCGGCGCCAGCGGGACCGTCTGGCAGGGCGAGGGACCCGAGGGACCCGTCGCGATCAAGCTGTTGCGCGAAGACCTCGCGTCCGACCAGGTGTTGGTCGCGCGCTTCGTCCAGGAGCGCACCGCGCTGACCAGCCTGGACCACCCCAACATCGTGGGCGTGCACGACCTGGTCGTCGACGGCACCGACCTCGCGCTGGTGATGGACCTGGTGATCGGCCCCGACCTGCGCGCCCGGCTGGAGCGCGAACGGGTGCTCACCCCCCGGCTGGCCGCCGCCATCGTGGCCGACGTCGCGGACGGCCTGTCCGCCGCCCACGCCGAGGGCGTGATCCACCGCGACGTCAAGCCCGAGAACATCCTGATCGACAACTCGGCCGGGGTCTCCCGGGCCCGACTCACCGACTTCGGCATCGCCCGCCTGGTCGACGCGCCGCGCCGCACCCGGGCCACCCGGATCATCGGCACGCCCGACTACCTGGCCCCCGAGATCATCGAGGGCCTCCAGCCGACCGCCGCCGTGGACGTGTACGCGCTGGCCACCGTGCTGTACGAACTGCTCACCGGCTGGACGCCGTTCGGCGGCGGCCACCCCGGCGCGGTGCTGCGCCGGCACGTCACCGAACCGGTGCCGGGCATTCCCGGCCTGCCCGACCCGCTCGCCGCCGTACTCGCGTCCTGCCTGTCCAAGGCCCCCGCGGCCCGGCTGACCGCCCGCGAATTCGGCGAACGGCTGCGCTCGGCACTGCCCGCGCTGATCGGCCTGCCCGCGTTCGACGTGCCCGACCCCAACGGGAACGTCGGCCGCCAGGACACCCCCGTGCCCCGCCCGGCCGGCGTGGTTCCGCTGGTCTCCGGCACCTCGGAGGCCGCCGACGGCAGCCGGGACACGCACACCAATCTGACCCGCCCGGTGTTCGACGGAGCGGTGCCGGTGCAGTCGCACCGGCGCGGCAAACCGGGCCGGCGCGAGGGCGGCGCACGCCGCCGGCTGATCCCGGTGATCTGCGGCGTACTCGCCGTCGCCGCGGTCGGCGCGGGCGCGGTGTGGTTCACCCGGGACGAGGGCACCCCGACCCGACCCGCCGGACAGACCTCCGCCACCCCGCGACCGGTCCCCTCCGGGAGCGCCGCCGGCTCGGCCGGACCCACCTCGGGGCGCGCCGGCGGCTACAGCTGGGCCGCGTTCGCGCCGCTGCCCGCCGCCCCGGTGCTGCTCCAGGGCGGCCCGGCGGTGACCCGGACCGATGCCGAGCACAGCTACGTGGTGCAACGCGACGGCGAGGGCGCCCTGTGGTACCTCGGCAGCGACGGGCCGCGCTGGGGCGAGTGGCGCAGGCTGCCCACCTTCCGCACCGGCGACGATCCCGCCGCGGTCAGCGCCGCGCCCGGTCGGATGGACGTGTTCGCGGTCGGTTCGACCGACAAGCTGCTCTACCGGGCCACCTTGACCGAGGGCCGATTCGGCGAGTGGACCAGGACGGACACCAGGACCAAACTCGCCGGCGCGCCCGCCGCGGTCGTCACCGGTGATCGCATCGACATCGTCGCGCGCACCGGCAGCGACGGCCTGGCCGCCGGATCGCTCACCGGGGCCGGCTGGAGCGGCTTCACCACGGTGCCCAGCGCGGGGCGGATCGAGGCCGCGCCCGCGCTCGCCACCGGCGCCCCCGGCACGCTGGACGCGTTCGTGGTGCGCGCCGGCGACCACGCGGTGTTGCACATCCCCTTCGTCGACGGCGGCTGGCGCGAACCCGAACGGGTCGGCCTGGCCGCCTCCGCGCGCCCGGCCGCCGCCTACAGCCAGGGCCGCGGCCTGGTCGTGCTGGCCCGCGACGGCAACGGCCGGCTGCTCGGCGCGGTGCCCGGCGAGGGCGGCTGGCGGCCGGTCGACCCGAACACCGCCACCGCCGACGCCCCCGGCGCGGTGGCCGCCGGACCCGACCGGGTGGACGTGTACATCCGGGCCGACAACGGCCGACTGCAGGCCGCCTCGTCGAGCCCGGACGCGGGCTGAGTCCGAGTCCGGCCCATCGTCCACTTAGGATGGTGGGGTGGCTGCCGTTGATCCTTCCGAAGAGCTCAAGTCCGTCGAATCGACCATGACGTCGATCGAGGCCGTCCTCGACCTCGACAAGATGCGGGCCGATGTGGCCGCGCTCAACGAAAAGGCGGCTGCGCCGGACCTGTGGGACGACCCCGAAGCCGCCCAGAAGGTGACGAGCCGGCTCTCGTTCCTCCAGGGCGAATTGCGCCGGGTCGAAGACCTGCGCCGGCGGCTGGACGACGTCAACGTGCTGTTCGAGCTGGCCGAGGCCGAGGACGACGCGGACACCCGCACCGAGGCCGAGAACGAGCTCACGTCGGTGCACAAGGCGGTCGGCGAACTCGAGGTGCGCACGCTGCTCTCGGGCGAGTACGACTCGCGTGAGGCACTGGTGACCATTCGCTCCGAGGCCGGTGGCGTGGACGCCGCCGACTTCGCCGAGATGCTCCTGCGGATGTACACCCGCTGGGCCGAGCGGCACGGCTACCCGACCGAGGTCTACGACACGTCCTACGCCGAAGAGGCCGGCATCAAGTCGGCCACCTTCGCGGTCAAGGTGCCGTACGCGTACGGCACGCTGTCCGTCGAGCAGGGCACGCACCGACTGGTGCGGATCTCGCCGTTCGACAACCAGGGCCGCCGACAGACCTCGTTCGCGGGCGTCGAGGTGCTGCCGGTCGTCGAGCAGAGCGACCGCGTCGACATCGACGAGTCCGAGCTGCGGGTGGACGTCTACCGTTCGTCCGGTCCCGGTGGCCAGGGCGTCAACACCACCGACTCGGCCGTGCGCATCACGCACATCCCGACCGGCATCGTGGTGTCCTGCCAGAACGAGCGCTCGCAGATCCAGAACCGCGCCTCCGCGATGGCGGTGTTGTCCGCCAAGCTGCTGGAGCGGCAGCGCCAGGAGGAGCAGGCCCGGATGAACGCGCTCAAGGGCGAGGGTTCGTCCTGGGGCAACCAGATGCGTTCGTACGTCCTGCACCCGTATCAGATGGTCAAGGACCTGCGCACCGAATTCGAGGTGGGCAATCCGCAGTCGGTGCTCGACGGCGAAATCGACGGTTTCATCGAGGCCGGAATCCGCTGGCGCAAGACGCAGCAGACCGCCGCCGCGTAGCGGGTCGGCGGGCGATGCCGACGCCGGTTCCGACCCCGACGAAAACGGGGCAACAACCCGATTCGTGACCCCGAGGGCCTCCGTGTATTCGCGGGGGCCTTCGTGGTATGCCGCGTTGCGCTTTCGTGCCGATTTTCTCGGCGAATCGGAATTAACCCCGCAACCCTCTCCGAACGCCCTTGACGCGGCATCCGCCCGGTTACCAGTCTGAACGGCGGCATTACCACGACGCATCCGATCGGAGTCCGAGGCGCATCGACAGATGGCACGGACGAGCGTCGAGGTGATGCCCAACGGCGTTTGGGACCCCACCCGCGCCGGCGCGGATACGGGGATCTCATCCAACTGGGGGTTAATTGATGACAACCAAAATGCGCGTCCGGACGGCTCGGATAGCCGCCGCCGCGCTGTTCGCGGCGGGCGCGTCCTTCGCGGTCGCGGGCGTCGCGAGCGCGACGGACGGTTCGGACGGGTGCGAGCAGACGCACACCTGCCCGGGCGGCGAGACCGAGGGCTCGACCACGGGCAGCACCGCCGGTAACACCACCGGCGGCACCGTCGTGGGAGCCACCACGGGCGGCACCATCGTGGGTGCGACCACCGGTACCACGTCGGGTTCGACCACGGGCAACAGCACCTCGGGTTCGACCACGGGCAACACCACGTCCGGTGCGACCGGTAACACCACGTCGGGTTCGACGACCGGTGAGACCACGTCGGGTTCGACCACGGGCAACACGACGTCCGGTGCGACCGGTAACACCACGTCGGGTTCGACGACCGGTGAGACCACGTCGGGTTCGACCACGGGCAACACGACGTCCGGTTCGACCACCGGCAACACGACGTCGGGTTCGACGACCGGCAACACCACGTCGGGTTCGACCACGGGCAACACCACCTCGGGTTCGACCACCGGGAACAGCACCTCGGGCAGCTCCGGCGCGGCCACATCCGGTGGCGGCACCACGGGCGGTGGCAACACCACCAAGGGCAACTCGGGCGGTTCCGGCGGTACTTCGAAGGGCAGCACGGGCGGCAACACCGGTGGCGGCAACACGTGTGACGCCACGCACGCCTCCGGCGGCCTGGACCTGAACTGCGGCGGCGACGGGAACACCCGCACCACCAGCGGCAACGGCGACCAGCAGAACGCGCCTGTGCGCGACTTCGGCGGCGGCGACACCGCTCCGGCGGCGCAGCAGCCCGCGAACAAGGAACTGGCCTCGACCGGTTCGGGCGCCAACATGGCGTTCCTGATCGTCGGCGGTGCCGCGATGGCGGCCGGTGGCTTCACCTTCACCGTGCTGCCCGCGCGACTCAAGCGCCGTCAGCAGGCCTCCGCGGCCTGAGCCGAAGACTTGTGCCCCGGCGCGGCGGTTCCGGGGCACTGAATCCGCCGTCCCGGCGTTCCGAGCCGGGCGCACCGCGTCATCGCGAGTGCGTCTGTGAAACGGTCGGCTCGGGACCACGGACGGTGGGCGGCACCGCGGTACGACGCCGGGCTCAGGCCCGGCATCGAGAACGGGGCGCCCGCTCGGATCGGTACGCGTCGACAGGGCCCTGTCGACAGGATCGATCCGGGTTCCGGAAGCTGCGGAGCGCCGCTGTACAGCGCGAAGGCCCTGGGGGCACCCAGGGCCTTCGTGTCGTCTCGGGGGGTTGTTCTCGGCCTTCGTCGCGCGTCCGGCTCGTCGTATCCGGCCCGGCGACTCGTCTTACGGCGGCTCAGCCGCCCACGCGGGCCAGCAGCAGCGCGCACACCAAGACCAGCAGTGCGAGGGCCGCGAGCATGGCCGGATTGAGGTTGATTCCGCTCGAGCGCCGGAGCCGTTCGCGGCTCGCTCGGCACGTCGGACAGCGACCCTCGGTGACCAGGCCGGCACAGTTCGCGCACACCAGGCGGTCCAAGGTCATCTCGACTCCTCCGCCTCGATTTGCTCCACTATCACGCATCGCTACCCATAACGCTCACGACGCGGTGGGAAGTTCCCGTCCCCTTCCACTGTGCCGCTTACACTCACGGAATGGCCATGCCCGACGACCACTCTGTTCGAGCCTGGGCGCCCGGCCCCGGACAGTGTGGTCCCTTGGCCCCCTCTGTGCCCCCAGCCGTATGCCCTGCCCCCTACACTGGCGCACCGTGATGCAACCGTGATCCGATTCGACAACGTCAGCAAGACCTACCCGAAGCAGCCGCGCCCCGCGTTGCACGACGTCTCCCTCGAAGTGGAGAAGGGTGAGTTCGTCTTCCTCGTCGGGTCCTCGGGCTCGGGTAAGTCCACCTTCCTGCGGCTCGTCCTCAAAGAGGAACGACCATCGCTGGGCAACATCTTCGTGGCCGGCAAGGACCTCGGTCGGTTGTCCAACTGGAAGGTGCCGGCCCTGCGCCGTCAGGTGGGCACCGTCTTCCAGGACTTCCGCCTGCTCCCCAACAAGACGGTCTATCAGAACGTCGCGTTCGCGCTCGAGGTGATCGGCAAGCCCCGAGGCACGATCCGCAAGGTGGTACCGGAGGTTCTGGACCTGGTGGGCCTGGGCGGCAAGGAAGACCGCATGCCCGGCGAACTGTCCGGTGGTGAACAGCAGCGCGTGGCGATCGCGCGTGCCTTCGTGAACCGGCCGATGATCCTCATCGCCGACGAGCCCACCGGCAACCTCGACCCGCAGAACAGCGTCGGCATCATGAAGTTGCTCGACCGGATCAACCGGACGGGCACCACGATTCTGATGGCCACGCACGACCAGGCGATCGTGGACCAGATGCGCAAGCGCGTCATCGAGCTGGAGCAGGGCCGACTGGTCCGCGACCAGTCTCGCGGCGTGTACGGCTACCAGCACTGATCCACCGGACCACCACGGCGCGGCAGTCCGGCCGCGCCCCTAGCGACTAGGACATCATGCGCGCCCAGTTCGTCCTCTCGGAGATCGGAGTCGGTCTCCGCCGGAACCTGACCATGACGATCGCGGTGATCGTCAGTGTCGCGCTGTCCCTCACGCTGGCCGGAGCGGGTCTGCTGCTGCGCGTTCAGGTGAACGAGATGAAGGACTTCTGGTACGACCGGGTCGAGGTCTCGATCTTCCTGTGCGGCAAGAGCGACCACGGCCCCGGGTGCGAGGGCGGCGAGGTCTCGAACGAGCAGCGCGAGGGGTTCCGTCAGGAACTCAGTCGGATGGCCCTCGTGGAGAAGACCTACTACGAGACCAAGCAGGAAGCGTTCCAGCACTTCAAGGACCAGAACAAGGAATCGCCGCTGTCCGGCAGCGTGACCGCCGACCAGTTGCCGGAATCCTTCCGGGTCAAGTTGAAGGACCCGACCAAGTACCAGGTCGTGGCGAGCGCGTTCGCGGGCAGACCGGGCGTGCAGTCGGTCCAGGACCAGCGCAAGATCCTGGAACCGTTCTTCAAGCTGCTGAACAACGCGCAATGGGCCGCGATCGGCGTGATGGGCTTCATGCTCCTGGTGGCGATTCTGCTGATCGTCAACACGGCCCGGGTCTCGGCGTTCAGCCGTAGGCGGGAAACGGGCATCATGCGACTCGTCGGCGCGTCGAATCTCTACATCCAATTGCCGTTCATCATGGAATCCGCCATCGCCGGCCTGCTGGGCGGTGCGCTGGCCTCCGGTCTGTTGAGCACCGGGTTCTTCTTCGGCGTCAAGAAGGGGCTCGGGCAGCAGTTCAACGCATTCGAGTTGATCGGGTGGGGGCCGGTGCTGGCCACCCTGCCGTTGCTGGTCGTCTTCGGGGTGTTGATGTCCGCGATCGCGTCGTTCTTCACGCTCCTCAAGTACCTCAAGGTCTGACCTTCGTCCGATCCCGGGATCCGCGTGCGGATCCGCTTCGAAGGCCCTGTTCCGCCGCGGCGGGACAGGGGCTGCGTACGTCTGTATGCGACCGG
>NZ_JBHZAV010000177.1:0-19003 GCF_042754445.1 Embleya sp. NPDC059213 | reverse complement strand
GGGCGATCCTGCACTACCCGATGCCGGAGCCGGATCGCTTCGTCCTCCCGCACGGCGGCTCGCGGTGGCCACTGGCCTGGGACGGCGAGCCGGAGGGCACCGTGGTCATCGGGCAGCCGAAGCTCGGGGTCGGGCTCACGTTTCGCCCGATCGAGCGATCGAGCATCTTCGTCCTCGAATCGATGGTCGACCGCAACGGCAACGCGATCGCGCTCGACTACGACGACGCGGGCACGCTGATCGGAATCCGGCACAACGGCGGCCGGCACATCGGTGTGGACACGAAGTCGGGTCGAATAGTCGCCTTGCGACTCCTCGACACCCATCCCGAGAGCCACTTGACCGCGGTGGGCGAGGAGGTGGTGTTGGCTCGCTTCGGGTACGGAAATCGAGGCGACCTGACCGAGGTGTTCGACTCCTCAGGGGAGGCTCAGCGCTTCACCTACGACGACGAACATCGGATGACGTCGTGGCGGGACCGCAACGGTGGCGAGTATCACTACGAGTACGACACGGCGGGGCGATGTGTTCGGGCGCGGGGATCCGACGGGTACCTGAACGGATCGTTCGCCTACGACGAGACACGTCGCGTCACCTCCCACACCAACTCCCTGGGCGACGTCACCAGGTACACCTACAACAAGTGGTCGCAGGTCGAGCGCATCACCGACCCCCTCGGCCACAGCGTTGTTCGGGAGTGGGATCGTAGCCATCAACTCTTGGCCGTCACCGACGCCTGCGGGCACACGACCCGATACACGTATGACGGCTTGGGGAACGTGTCGGAGGTCGTCCGTCCGGACGGCACGCGAGTATCGGCGGAGTACGACGACACGCTCTGCCTTCCTGTACGCCTGATCGGCCCGGACGGTTCGGTGCGATCCCGGTCGTACTCGGCCCGTGGAACGTTGCTCGCCTCGACGGACGCAGCCGGCCACACCACCACGTACGACGAGGATCGACACGGCAACGTCGCCGCGATCACCGACGAACTCGGCGCGACGACCACGTTGACGCGCGACGACGCGGGCATGCTCGTCCGGGTGATGGAACCGTCCGGCGCCGTCACCTCGTACGAACACGACGCGTGGGGACGGGTGGTCGCGGTGATCGCCCCCGATGGGGCGGTGACGCGCCAAGGGTGGACCGTCGAGGGCAGACCTGCTTGGCGCGAGCGGCCGGACGGTACCCGACAGACATGGACCTTGGACGGCGAAGGCAATCCTGTCGAGCAACGCGACGCGGCAGGAGGACTCACCCGCTTCGAGACGACTCACTTCGACTTGCCGACCGCCCGCACCGGTCCCGACGGCGTGCGGTACGAGTTCGCCTACGACACCGAACTGCGCTTGACCGAGGTCACCGATCCACACGGGAACACCTGGACGTACGAGTACGATCCCGTCGGACGGCTGATCGCCGAGACCGACTTCAACGGCCGCGAGGTGACCTACCGGCACGACCAGTCGGGCCGCCTGACCCTGCGCAGCAACGGGGCGGCCGAACCGATCTCGTTCACGCATGACGCGATGGGGCGCGAGCTCTCCCGTCGGCACGAGGCGACCGGCCGGGTCACCACCTTCGAATACGACTCCTGCGGCCGACTGGTTCGAGCGACGAACCCGGACGTGGACCTCGTGCTGGAGCGCGACGTGCTCGGTCGGGTGGTTGCGGAGCACAGCAACGGCCGGGTGTTGGCCAACACCTTCGACGCGGGCGGCCGACGAACCCGGCGCGAAACCCCGACCGGGACGCTTGCCGAATGGCACTGGGATACCGGTCGTCGGCCGACCGCGCTGACCACGGCGGGCGAGACAATGGTCTTCTCCTATGACCAAGCCGGTCGGGAGGTCGGCCGGGACTTCGGGGCGAACCTGCGTCTCGACACGACCTGGGACATCAACGGTCGGCTGAGCACGCGGTCCCTCAGCGCGGGTGAGTCACGACCGCGCATGGCAGCCGTACTGGATCCCGCCGGCGCGACGGCCGACCGGCTGACCCACCGCGAATACACCTATCGGGCGGACGGCTTCGTCACATCCGTGGACGACCAGGCCACCGGCCTGCGCACCTACGACCTCGACCCGGTGGGCCGAGTGACGGCGGTACACGGGCGCAACTGGTCGGAACGCTATGCGTATGACGCCGCAGGCAATGCGACGGACGCGGTTTGGCCCGGCACGGACACGGACTCCCACGGCGAACGGGTCGTCCGGGGCACCCTGCTCCATCGCGCGGGACGCACCCGGCAGATCCACGACGACCAGGGACGCGTGGTCCGTCGTACCCGCAAGACGCTCTCGGGCGGGACGAAGACGTGGATCTTCGCCTGGGATGCCGACGACCGCCTCACGAACACCACGACGCCGACCGGCGAGTACTGGGAGTACGTGTACGACGCACTCGGCCGCCGGACGGAGAAGCGGCGGCGCGTCGAGGCCGGCGGCGACGTCGTCGAGAGGATCACCTTCACGTGGGACGGCACCCGACTGGCCGAGCAGTCGACCGACACCGAGATCATCACCTGGGAACACGATCCGGCCGGTCACCACCCCTTGACCCAGACCAACCGCACGATCCGGGCTCGCACCGACCCGGGGAACGAAACACAGGACGAGATCGATCGGCGCTTCCACGCCATCGTCACCGACCTGGTGGGTACGCCCACGGAGTTGGTGTCCGTCGACCGGGAGATCGTGTGGCAACTGCGCTCGACGCTCTGGGGTGTATCCACCGCGACTGTCGACACGGTCGACTGTCCGTTTCGGTTTCCCGGTCAATATCACGACACGGAAACCGATTCCAGCTACAATCTATTCCGGTATTATAAACCGGATTCGATATCTTATCAGAGCACCGACCCCTTGGGGTTGGCGGTGGCTCCCAACCACCACGGTTATGTCGTCAATCCGCTCACGGGTTACGATCCGTTCGGGCTTGCACCCTATGAACTCGGCGATCATTCGGATGCAGCCGAACAGGGAGCGGCCCATCTCCAGGACGAAATCGCACGCGGAAACGACAACCACCGCATACCCGGCGTGGATATGGCGAATCGGGATGCGGTCGCAAAGTATCTCGACGACGTCCAGAACAGCAGCCCCGGCTACAGTGTGCGAGGCGGGCAGAGAGCCTGGTACGACCCGGATTCGCGACTGGTGATCATCTCCAAGAACAGTTATTCGATGACGGCCCGCTCCATGACGCCCGGCGAATGGCAAGAATGGCTGAGTAAATACAAGGACTGATAGGAGCAGCGGATGGACGCTGAGTTTCGTGACGGCAGGTACCTGCTCTCCGTGGATCCGATCGAACTGAGGACCATTTCGAGCGTCCTGCTGCTTTTCCCTGGCAGCGTGACGGACCAGGCATTCGAGGATCTCGTCGGGATCACCAAGGAGGAGTCGGAGAAATTCCGCTCGCAGTTGAATCTCCGCACCCGGAGTGCGCGGCGGGAGGTCATGCTCGCCGAACTCGAACACGCCGGGCGGGTCGACGAGTTCGTGGCGGGACTGCTTCCCGGGCCGGCCGGGAGGTCGCTCCCTGAGCTGCGCGAGTCCCTGTGGAGTGCCGCGCGTACCCACGTGAAGGCCGTCGAATTCGGAACATTGGAAGAGGACGTACTTTCCGAGGCCGGCGTTGGTCGGATCATCGCAGCGATATCCGAACTGCCCGGCGGAGAGGCGCTGCTGCGACAAGCAGCCGAAGCCGAGGATGCCGCCGTCCGGTTCGCGGTGGCCGGGCAATGGCGGGAACTCGACCGAAGCACGGCCCTGCGCGTCCTTCATGACTTCGAACTCGACAACTCCCGTCCTCTCCTCGGCTATCCCGCGCGAATGGTTGCGGCGTTGCTTCGTGGCGAGGACGGCCAAGCGACCAAGGACTGACAGGAGTAGCGGATGGACGCCGAGTTTCGTGACGGCAGGTACCTGCTGTCCGTGGATCCGATCGAACTGAAAACCGTTCTCAACGTCCTGCTACTTTTCCCCGGCGATGTGACGGACCAGGCATTCGAGGATCTCGTCGGGATCACCAAGGAGGAGTCGGAGAAATTCCGCTCTCAGTTGGGTCTGCGCACCCGGTGTGCGCGACGGAGAGTCTTGCTCGCCGAGCTCGAACGCAGCGGGCAGGTCGACGAGTTCGTGGCGAGGCTGCTTCCCGGCGGGCCGGCGGAAAGGTCGCTTCGGGAGTTGCGGGAGGCGCTGTGGAGTGTGGCGCTTACCCACGTGACGGCCATCGAATCCGGGCCCCGGGACGGGGACGTACTCACCGAAGCGGGCCTCGGTCGGATCATCGGGGCGATATCCGAGCTACCGGGCGGGGATGCGCTGCTGCGCGAGGCAGCCGAAGCCGAGGACGTCGCCGTCCGGTTCGCGGTGGCCGGGCAGTGGCCCGAACTCGACCGGGTCGAGGCTCTACGTGTTCTTCGTGACGTCCAACTCGACCACTCCCGCCCCCGGCTCGGCTACGGAGCGGAGATGGCTGCGGCGTTGCTTCGTGGTGAGGGTGGTTGACGGTGTGCCGATGCCGCCGGCCACCGCCCCGGGACGAAAGGCGGTGGCCGGCGGTGGGTTGCGCGGTGTGCGTCAGTCCATCCGGACGATGGCCGCGACCGGGCCACCGCCGGAGGGGCCCTGGTGCACCGCGGCGACCGAGACGAACACGGCCGGGTCGCCGGTGACGGACGCGGTCACGCCGCCGACGGTGGCCTTGATCTGGCGGTGCCAGTGCACGTCGGAGTCGTCGAGCATGATGTTGCGCCGACCGCGCACGCTGCCGCTGGGGTCCGCCTCGCACTTGAGGAACACGTTGACCAGGCGGTCGTCGAGGTCCGAGGTGCGCGGGCGCTCGGGGAGATCGAGGCCGGCCGAGCGGATCGCCGACCAGATGCCGTCCGCGTCCAGCGCGTCCCGCATCACGTCGTGGCCGACCCGGAAGGGACCGCCCACGCCGCGCACGTTGCCGACCACGACGATCTGCGCGCAGTCCAGCTCGACGCCGGAGGAGCAGGACGCCACCGACGAGTACAGCGACAGGTCGCGGTGGATCTGCTCGGCCGTCGGCAGCTCGATCTCGCCGAGCGCCACCGCGATACCCAGTGCGGTGGTGGAGTTGGAGACGTCCATGGACTTGAGGGTGTCCTCGGTCCACACGTCGAACCCGCGCGCCTTGGCGTCGTTGATGGTGTCCAGCACCAGCAGCGGCGTCTTGGTCTGCACGTAGTGCACGTCGGCCGGGTCGGTGATGCCCGCGACGGCCATCGCCTTGCGTACGCCGGCGGCGACCTTCTCCACCATCGGCACCCGGCCGATGTCCTCGGGCAGGATCTGCTCGCTCATCGCCACGCCGACCGACACACGCGGCTCGTCGGTGGGCTGGTAGCGGTTCTCCGGGGCATACGCGAACACCGTCGCGTGCGGGGAGATCACACCGTCGGTACCGCCGGACCACACCAGCGGGACCTGCTGCGCCTCCTCGACGGAGCGCTTGCCCTTGGCGACCAGCACCTCGCGGAAGGCGCGGTCGGCCAGGATGCGGGTGTAGTCGTTGACCCCGCCGTTGCCCTCGGTCTTGCCGATGACGGCGAGCACGTCGTCCGCGGCGAACACGCCGTCGTCGATCAGCTTGGCCAATCCGGACGCGTCGGTGACGCTCTCGATGGCGACCTTGTGAACCTCGATCGGCCTGGGCACTCGTTCCACCTCGTTCATTGGAGTTCGCTGAGTTCTGTGCGGTTCGCTGCCGCGTACGCCACGCGGTCGGTTGCCGCGCCGGTCACGCGGTCGGCTGCCGCGCCTGCTGTGCGGTTGTCTTCCCTGTTTGTACGCCGTCGACCCCGGCCGCCCCGATACGCCGGGCCGGGCCGCCGGGCCGCTACGCGCCCGACTCCACGACCGTCCCGGACTCGCCCGCCACCGCGGCGGTGATGCGATCCAACGACGTGATCACCGAGCGCCGGCCGCCCTTCTCGACGAAGCGCACCGCCGCCTCGACCTTGGGCCCCATGCTGCCCCCGGCGAACTGGCCGGCCGCGGCATGCTCGCGCAGTTCCTCGGGGGTGACCCGGCCGATCACCCGTTCGTTCGCGGTGCCGTAGTCGAGCATCGCGTTCGGCACGTCGGTGGCGATCACCAGCACGTCCGCGCCCACCGACGCGGCGAGCAGGGCCGCGGTGAGGTCCTTGTCCAGGACCGCCTCCACGCCGCGCTCGGCGCCGTCCGGGTCACGCACCACCGGGATGCCGCCGCCACCGGCCGCGACCGTGACGAAGCCCGCCCCGACCAGGGTCGAGATGGCCGAGGCGTCGAGCACCTCCAGCGGATCCGGCGAGGGTACGACCCGCCGCCAGCCCTTCGCGCCTCGGTCCTCCCAGTGCTGGCCGAGCGCGACGAAGCGTTCCGCCTCGGTCTGCGGCAGATGCCGGCCGACCGGCTTGGTGGGGTGCGCGAACGCCGGGTCGGCGGCGTCCACGAGCGTGCGGGTGACCAGCGCCGCCACCCGCGCCGTCTGCCCACGACGCCGCAGCGCGGCCTCCAGGGCGGAGACGATGGTGAAGCCGAGGGTGCCCTGGGTCTGCGCGCCGCACCAGTCCAGGGTCACCGGCGGCACGACGTGTGCGGTGAGTTCGTTCTTGACCAGCAGGTTGCCCACCTGCGGGCCGTTGCCGTGGGTGAGCACCACCTCGACGCCGGAGGCGATGAGCTCGGCCACCGCTTCCATCGCCACCGCGACGGCGGCGCGCTGGGCGTCGGGAGTGGCGCTGCCGTCCGGTCCCGTCATGGCGTTGCCGCCGAGGGCGATGAGTACTCGCCCGGTGTCGCTCCCGGTGCGGGGAGTTGGCATGTGTCGAACTCTCCTGTTCCTGTCGTACGCGGGAGTCCCGGCGTCCCGTCCGGGACTTGGGACTCTAGGCGGATGACCAGGTCGATGGCTTGGGAGTCTATTGACCACAAAACCCGATCGATCTGGCAGAACTTGCCGAGCGGTACGCGCTACGGGCGGGTCGCACGCGAGCGGCTCGGGCGTCACGCTCGGGCCGCTTGGCGTCGGACGAGCCCAGACGGGTCCCGAACGAGCCCCAGAGGAGCCCCGGACGGGCCCGAAAAGCTCTCGCGGCCCTCAACACCCCAGTCGTGCGTACCGCTCCAGCCGCGCCGCGCGCCGCTCGGCCGTGGGTCGGCGCAGCAGGCCGACCAATTCGTACTCCAACACCTGGGCCAACCGGGCCAGGAACGCGTCCGGCTCGTCGGAGGCGTCCGGCCGCTCGGCCACGATCCTGTCCACCACCCCGTCGCGCAGCAGGTCCAGCGACCGGATGCCCTGCGCGGCGGCGATCTCCGCGCCCCGGGTCGGCGTGCGATAGCGCAGCGCCGACGCGCCCTCGGGCGGTAGCGGCGACAACCAGCCGTGCTGGGCGCACAACACCCGGTCGGCGGGCAACAGCGCGAGCGCGCCGCCCCCCGCGCCCTGCCCGAGCAGCAGGCACAGTGTCGGCGTCGGCAGGGTGACCAACTCGGCCAGGCAGCGGGCTATCTCGCCGGCCAACCCGCCCTCCTCGGCCTCCCGGCTCAGCGCCGCGCCGCCGGTGTCCACGACGCTGACCAGCGGCAGGTCGAGTTCGGCGGCCAGCCGCATGCCGCGCCGGGCCACCCGCAGGCCGGCCGGGCCGAACGGGCCGTGACTGGACTGCCGGGCCCGGTCCTGGGCCAGCACCACGCACGGCGCGCCGCCGAACCTGGCCAACGCGAGCAGCAGACCGGGGTCGCTCTCGCCCTGGCCGGTGCCGTGCAGCGGCACCACCGCACTCGCGGCGTGTCGCAACAGGGCGCGGGCGCCCGGGCGTTCGGCCCGACGGGAGAGTTCGACCGAGGTCCAGGCCGGTACGTCGGCCAGGTCCTCGACGGGCAACGGCGTGACGTCGGGCAGTTGTTCGCGTGGGGCGGTGACGATGTCCAGGACACGTGCGGCCACTTCGCCGAGCCGATCGGGCTCGACGACGGCGTCCACCAGGCCGTGCGCGTACAGGTTCTCCGCGACCTGGACACCCTCGGGGAAGGGTTGCCCGTGCAGAGCCTCGTACACGCGCGGGCCCAGGAAGCCGATCAGCGCGCCGGGTTCGGCGGCGGTGACGTGGCCGAGCGAGCCCCACGAAGCGAGCACACCACCGGTGGTGGGCCCGCGCAGGTAGACCAGGTACGGCAGGCCGGCGCTCTTGTGTGCGGCGACCGCGGCGCTGATCCGTACCATCTGGAGGAAGGCGACCGTGCCCTCCTGCATGCGGGTGCCGCCCGAGGTCGGCGAGGCGACCAGCGGCAACCGTTCGGCGGTGGCACGTTCGATCGCGGCGACCAGGCGCGAGGACGCGGCCACCCCGATCGAGCCGGCCAGGAAGCCGAACTCGCAGGCCACCACCGCGACTCGGCGGCCCCTGATCCGCCCCTCCCCGGTGACCACGGACTCGTCCACACCGCTCTTGGCCTCGGCGGCGCGCAGTTCGTCGAGGTAGCCCGCGTCCAACCGTTCCGGACGGTGCGGCGCGGCGTCCCAACTCGTCCAGGTGTCGGGGTCCAGGACCAGGCGGATCAGCTCGTGCGCACCGACGCGGGGGCGCCGGGTCGATCCGGGTGCGGTCGCCGGCCCGGGCGCGGTGTTCACGCGCGCCGCGCGGCGTGCAGGGCGCGGGCGTCCTCGGCGTCGAGCCACGCCTGCACGCTGTCCGTGTGCTGGCCCAGCGTCGGCGGAGCCTCGTGCCGGCGCCGACCGCCGTCGGCCGGGCCGTCGCCCACGCCGTCGAGGCGGATCGGCGGGCCGGGCAGGGTAATCGGTCCGAGCGTGCTGTGCATGACGTCGAGCAGCAGACCCTGCGACTTGGTCTGGTCCCACTCGTAGACCCGGTCGATGGTGCGCACCTCGCCCGCCGGGATGCCCGCGGCGGCCAGTTCCGGCAACAACTCGTCCACGGCGCGCTCGGCGAACGCGGCGTTGATCGCGTCCGCGAGTTCGGCCCGGTTGACCACCCGGTCGGCGTTGATCGCGAAGCGCGCGTCGTCCACCGCGAGGCCGACCATCGGCGCGAACCGGGCCCACAACTTCTCGCTGCCCACCGCGACCTGGATGATCGCGTCCTTGCAGCGGTAGGAGCCGTAGGGCTGGAGCGAGGGATGCAGGTTGCCCTGGGCGTGCCCGACCTGGCCGGCCACGGTGTAGTTGGTGCCCTGGAAGGCGTGTACGCCGACGATCGCGGCGAGCAGCGAGGTGCGCACCACTCGGCCCAGGCCGGTGCGTTCGCGCTCGTGCAGCGCGGCGACCACGCCGTAGGCGCCGTACATCCCGGCCAACAGGTCGCCGATCGGCACGCCTATTCGGGTGGGGTCGTCCGGGCCGGGGCCGGTCAGGCTCATCAGGCCGGCCTCGCCCTGGGCGATCTGGTCGTAGCCGGGTCGGCCGCCCTGCGGACCGTCGTGCCCGAAGCCGGTGATGGACAGCACCACCAGGCGCGGGTTGAGCCGGGTCAGCTCCTCCATCGGGAAGCCGAGTCGATCGAGCACGCCGGTGCGGAAGTTCTCCACGAGCACGTCGCTGTGCCGGATCAGGCGGGCCAGCGTCTCGCGGCCCTGCTCGGTCTTCAGGTCGAGGACGATCGATTCCTTGTTGCGGTTGCAGGACAGGAAGTACGTCGACTCGCGCGCGTCCTCCGCCCCGACGAACGGCGGGCCCCAGCCGCGGGTGTCGTCCCCGCCGTCGGGGTTCTCCACCTTGATGACCCGGGCGCCCATGTCGCCGAGCATCATCGCGGCGTGCGGGCCGGCGAGGGCGCGGGAGAGGTCGAGCACGACGAGGTCGCAGAGCGGTCCGCTCACGTCGAAACACCCCTTTCTGCTGTGTGCGGCATTGCGCGTCCGCGCATCCCGGTGGCGTGCGGTGCGTGACGCGTGGTGCTGGTGCGTGGTGCTGGTGCGTGGTGCTGGTGCCTGGTGGTGGTGCGGGTGTGCGGGCTTCCGGTGCGCGAGGCGCGCAGTCGTGTTCGAGCGCGCCGCGCGGTGGTCTGCGGTGTTCCGGGGCGGAACGCGGGTCCGGGACCGGATGCGTCCAAACTAAGCGGCCCGGAGGCATTGCTCGCCGTCAGTTACTGCCCAACGAATCGCGCTCGCTTGGCAATACTTGGGGTTGGAAGCCCGCCGCGTAGTGCGCGTCGTCGGGCCCGAACACCCGGTGGGCAAAGTCCACGAAGCGGGTCGGCGTGCGACCAAGCAACGCGGCCAGGGTGCGCGGGTTGCCGGTCAGGCCGTGCCGGTCGTAGAACGCGAACATCGCGGTCAGGGTGTCCAGCGCATAGCCGGACAGGCCACCGGCACGGGCACTCTCGCACCAGTCGCGCGGGTCGATCCGACGCGCGGTCACCGGGCGGCCCAACACCTCGGCCAGGTGCCCGGCGATCTGCCGCGGCGTCAATGCCTCGGGGCCGGCCAGCTCGTACACCGCGTCCTCGTGCCCGTCCTCGCACAACACCGCGGCCGCCGCCTGCGCGACATCGCGCAGATCGACGGCGGCGAACGGCGCGTCCACCCGGTAGGGCACCGCGAAGTCGCCGATCCGAACGATCGTGTCCCGGGCGTCGAGGGTGTTCTGCTGGTACGGCCCCGGCTGCAACACGGTCACCGCGAGGTCCGACTCGAACAGCGCCTCCTCGACCCGCGCCTTCGCCTCGTGATGCGGCATCGCCCGCAACTGCGGTCGCAGCACGGAATGGAACACGAACCGCCCCACCCCGTTGCGCCGGGCCGCCGCGATCACGCCGCGCCCGATGGCCGGCTCGTCCGGATGCACGTTCGGCGCGATGTGATAGACCGCCGCGCACCCGCGCAGCGCCGCGTCCAGGTCCGCCGACACGGCCACGTCCCCCACCACCGCCTCGGCCGCCCCCGCCGCCAGCGCCACGGCAACCTGCTCGGGCCGCCGCACGAACGCCCGCACCCGAGCCCCGCGCTCCGCCAACGCCCAGGTAAGCGCCCGCCCGGTCTTCCCCGCCGCCCCGGTAATCAAGATCATGCCCTCAAGCTAGGCACGGCCCACCCCCCGCTGCACCATCCCCCTCCCCCAACCCACCCCCCGAACCTCGTCACAACCTGCCAAAGTCAAAACCCCCACAACCGTCCGCCGAGGCGCAGGTTGTGGGGGTGGGCGCCCCGCCGGGCATCGGCTCGGCGGGGCGCTTCGTTCGAGGCGTTCCGGGCGTCAGGCGGAGTGGTTGCCGCGGCGCTTGCGGAGGAGGAGGCCGCCGCCGACGAGGGCTGCGGCCACGGCGAGGAGGCCGCCGACGGCGATGCCGCCGGTTTGGGCGAGCGAGCCGCCGCCCCCGCCGCCGGTGGTGGTCGCGGGCTTGGTGGCCGTCGCGGTCGCGGAGGAGGTGGCGGACGAGGACGCGGACGACGACGGGGTTCCGGTCGACGGCGTCGTGGTGGTCGGGGGCGCCGTGGTCGCCGGGGCCGAGGTCGACGGCGTGCCGGTCGTCGGGGGCGTCGTCGTCGGCGGAGCCGTGGTCGGCGGCTGGGTGGTCGGGGGCGTGGTGGTCGGCGGGGTGGTGGTCGGGGGCGTGGTGGGCTTCGTCTTGGCGGGGCAGGTGTGGGACAGGTTGAACCAGTCGACGCTGCCGCCCTTGACCTCGGCGACGGCGGACGTCAACTTGGCGCCGGCGGGCGATGCCACGTACGCGTGCTTGCCGGTGGGGGGACCGAAGTCGGTGATCACCTGTTGGCCGCCCGGCTGGAACGTCACGGTCAGCTTGACGAAGACCGTCTGGTTCGCGGGCAGTACGAAGTGCCAGCCGTCCTGGTCGGTCGGGATGGTTTCCGGGCAGGAACCGTGCGAGACCCCGTTGCCGTTGGCGGTCTGCGGGAGCGACTGGTGCATGTTCACGGTGTACGTGCCGCCGGCGGCGAACACCGGCGCCGCGCCGGCCGCCACGACGAGCGACGGTATGGCGAACACGGCAGCCCAGCGGGCAAGCGTGGAGGACGAAGACATGGTGATTCCTCTGGCGCAGGACTGAATCGCATCCCGGAGGATCGCTCGGGTCACCCGATCCGAGAATCGCCACCGAGACCGTTCGACGCGCTCGCCCGAGAGACCGCTTCGTCCCCCCCCGGGACCGAAAAGACCCTCGATGAGGGCAGCCGAGATTCCCACCCCGCCGAGCCCCTCGTCAAGATCGAACTGTCCCGAATGGCAGTCGTTCTCCGCTTTGGACACCGGGCTCGGATATAACAATTTCCACCAACACGGCGATAGCCGGGTGGGTGCGTCATGTCGGATGTGCACCTCGGGTGATCAGCAGATCGCGGGCGGTCAGGGCGGCGCGCAGCGGACCCTGGCGATCGGGCGCGTCGGGGCTGACCCGCAGCAGGGATTCGATCAGGGCGAGCCGTTGGTGCACCGACTGGCGCCGCAGGAACAACACGCCGGCGGTTTCGGTCTTGGAGCAGCCACAGCGCAGGTACGCCTCCAGGGTGTCCACCAACCCGGTGCCGCGGGCGGCGTCCGAGGCGAGCAGCGGGCCGAGTTGGTCCTCGACCAGATCGGCCAGCTCCTCCGGGGTCAGCCGGTCCAGCACCCGCTCCAGCGCCCACGCGTCGGCGAGCACGGTGTCCGCGACGACCCCGGACCGCACCGGCCGCAGCCGGCGGGCCAGCCGCAACGTGTCCCGCGCGGCGCGCAGGCTGTGCCCGACCCGGGCCACATCGCGCACCAACGGCCCGAGCGCGGCGGTCGGCTCGTCGCCCACCACCGTCGGCAGCCCCAGACGCGCGGCCAGCTCCGCGACGTGCGTGTCCCGGTCAAGCGCGATCAGCGCGTACGCGCCGCCCGGCCCGTCGCTGACCAACCCCCGGCCGCCGCACGCCCGCACGCCCTCGTACAGCGCCGTCACCGCGCGCACCGGATCCGACAGGTGCAGGGCCACGCTCGCCCAGGCCGCCGTCCCGGCCGGGACCAGGCCGCAGACCGTCAACCGCGCCGCCACCTCCCGCGCCGGCAGCGCGTCGCCCAGCAGGCCCTCGACGAGTTCGCGCCGCTCGCGCCCGACCCACCCGTCCCGATCCGCCAGCCGCAACAGCGCCGGCGCGAACACCCGCGCCGCGTGCTCCGCCACCTCCGCCACCACCTCGACCGCCGCCGCGCCCGACCACGCCCCGGCCTCCGCAGGACCGTCGCCGTCGAGCCGCGCCGAGTCGCACGGCCGCGCCGCACCGAGCGACAACCGCCCCCACAACGCCCCGCGCAGCTCCACCCCGGCACTCGCGACCGCCCCCGCAACCGCCTCGGTCGGCGTGTCCGTACCCGCCCACGCGGTGATCGTGCCGTCGATCCCCGCCAACACCACCGGCCGATCGGTGAGTCGGGACAACGTGCGGGTCAGCTCGTCCACCCCCGCGCCGCGCGCGAGCACGCCGGACAGGATCCGGACGATCTCGTTGACGTACCGCAGTCGGGTCACCGCCGAGTCGAGGATGGCCGCGTTGACCGCCTCGGCGATCTCCACGAACGGCACCACCCCACGCAGCACCACCAGCGGCAACCCCACCCGAGCCGCCGCCCGCAACACGTCCGCCGGCACCTCGCGGAACGTGCGACCGACCTCGAACGCCACCGCGGCCACCCCCGCCGCCGCGAGGTCGACGATGTAGCGCCGCCGCTCCCCCGCGTCCCGACCGGCCAGGCCCAGACCCGTGGTGAGCAGCAGTTCGTCGCCGCGCAACAGTGGCGCGATCTCGTAGATCTCACTGGAATGCACCCAGCGGACCGGCCGATCCAATTCGGCCCGCGGATCCGGTACGACCGGGTCGGCCCGGCGCATCACCGGATGGTCGAGGACCTCGCGTAGACCCAGGGTCATGGACACTCCGTCCGGAAGATGCGCCAGTATCCCGGTCACCGTGTCCGTTGTCACGACCTCCCGGGCCGAGGAACCTTCGGTGATCGGCCCGGCCCGCCGCCGCTCGCCGGCACCCACCACCGTGCTCCGCTCCGCCCCACCGGAGGTCTCCGTGGCAATCCTCGAAGAACAACCCGCGCAACCGCCCCGCCCCACACCGGCCGCCCTCGACCACACCCAGTCGCTGGAACCGGTCCCCGACGAGGCCCGCGACTCGACCCCCGCGCACCAGTTCTGGATCTGGGCCGGTGCCAACATCGCGCCGATCAACTGGGTGCTCGGTGCCCTGGGCATCGTGCTCGGCCTGGGCCTGCTGGACACCGTGCTGGTGCTGATCGTCGGCAACCTGGTGGGCATGGGCGTCTTCGGCCTGTTCGTGCTGATGGGCCAGCGCACCGGGGTGACCCAGATGGTGCTGGCCCGGGCCGCCTTCGGCAGGCGCGGCGCGTATCTGCCCGCCGCCGTCCAGGGGGTGATCTCGGCCGGTTGGTGTGCGATCAACACCTGGATCGTGCTCGACCTGGTGATGGCCCTGCTGGACAGCGTCGGCTACGTCGGCGGCAACGGCACCAAGGTCGTGGTCGTCCTGGTGGTGATGGCCGTCCAGATCGCGATCGCCGCGTCCGGCTTCGGCGCGATCGCCGGCTTCGAGCGCTGGACGGTGCCGGCCACCCTGGTGGTGCTGGCCGCGATGACCGTGGTGGCCTGGACCCGGCTGGACATCGACTGGGGCCACACCAGCACGCTGAGCGGCGGCGACCGCTGGTCGGCGATGAGCACGGTGATGACCGCGATCGGCGTCGGCTGGGGCATCACCTGGTTCGCCTACGCCTCGGACTACTCCCGCTTCGTCCCGCGCACCACCTCCCGACGCAGGCTCTACGCGGCCAGCGTGCTCGGCCAGTTCCTTCCGGTGGTCTGGCTCGGCGTACTCGGCGCCTCGCTGGCCACGGTCAACGCCAAGGCCGACCCGGGCCGACTGATCGTCGACTCGTTCGGCGGCCTGGCCATCCCGGTGCTGCTCCTGGTCCTGCACGGGCCGATCGCGACCAACATCCTCAACCTGTACAGCTGTTCGCTCTGCGCCCAGACCCTGGACATCAAGGTCTCCCGGCGCGTGTTGTCCTGTCTGGTGGGTGCGTTCGCCACCGTCTTCACCCTCTTCCTGGTCTTCCGGGCGAGCCTGGCGCACACCCTGGACACCTGGCTCGCGGGCATGGTCACCTGGGTCGCGCCGTGGGCCGCCGTGATGCTGGTGCACTTCTACGTGTTCGCCCGGCAGCGCATCGACGTACCCGCCCTGTTCGCCGCGCCGCGTCGCGGCCTGTTCGCCGACGTGCGCTGGTCGGCGATCGTCGCACTGGTGTGCGGCATGGTCGCCACCTGGTGCTTCGAGTACGGCGTGCCGCAGGCGCTGCAAGGCCCGGGGGCCGAGGCGATCGGCAAGGTGGACCTGTCCTGGCTGGCCGGCTCACTGGTCGCGGGCGGCCTGTACCTGCTGCTCGGCCGCCGCGAACGAGCCGCGCAGTGACCGGGAGCGGGGAGTGACCGGGAGCGGGCAGTAGCCGAGAACGGGCAGTGACCGAGAGCCGGCAGTGACCGAGAGCGGGCAGTGGTCGACAGCCGGCAGCGACCGAGAACGGGCAGTAGCCGACAGCGCGCAATGACCGAACGAATCCACCGTGACCCCCTGGAGCGATCCGACATGCAGGGCAAGGACGACATCCGCACCGTGACCGACTGCCGACTCCCGGGCCGCCCGGAACGCGTGGACATCGCGATCGAGGCCGGCGTCATCACCGGCATCACCCCCACCGGCGGCACACCCCCGTCCGGCCCCGTCCTCGATGCCGCCGGCGCCCTGATCACCCCGCCCTACGTCGAGCCGCACATCCACCTCGACACCGCGCTGACCGCCGGTCAACCACGCTGGAACGCCTCCGGCACGTTGTGGGAGGGCATCGAACGCTGGTCCGAGCGCAAGGCGATGCTGACCCGCGAGGACGTACTGGCGCGCGCCGAACAGGTGTTGCGCTGGCAGGTCGCCAACGGCGTGCTGCACGTGCGCAGCCACTGCGACGTCACCGACCCCGAACTGACCGCGCTGCACGCCCTGGTGGAGTTGCGCGAGCGGGTGCGCGACGTGCTCGACCTCCAGGTGGTGGCCTTCCCACAGGAGGGCATCGTCTCCTTCCCGGACGGCGAGCGGCTGATGGCCCGCGCCGTCGAGGCGGGCGCCGATGCGCTGGGCGCGATCCCGCACTTCGAGGACACCCGCGAGGACGGCGTGCGTTCGTTGCAGATCGTCTTCGAACTGGCCGAGCGACACGGCCTGATGGTGGACGTGCACTGCGACGAGATCGACGACGAGCAGTCCCGCTTCGTCGAGGTGGTCGCCACGCTCGCGCACCGCACCGGCCTGAGGCAGCGCGTGACGGCCAGCCACACCACCGCGATGGGCTCGTACAACGGCGCCTACAGCCGCAAGCTCCGCCGGATCGTGGCCCGTTCGGGCATCCACCTGGTCTGCAACCCGATGGTGAACCTGACCCTCCAGGGCCGCTTCGACGACTACCCCAAGCGGCGCGGTCTGACCCAGGTCAAGGAAATGCTGGCGGCCGGGGTCAACGTCGCGTTCGGCCACGACGACGTGATGGACCCGTGGTTCCCGCTCGGCACGGCCAACCCGATCCAGGTCGCGCACGCCGGCATCCTGGCCGCGCAGTTGTCCGGGCAGGACGAGATGGACGAGGTGTTCGCGATGGTCACCGAGCGGGCGGCCCGGGTACTCGATGTGGGCGAGCGGTACGGCCTGGCCGTCGGTCGCCCGGCCGACTTCCTGCTCCTGCCCGCCGATTCGCCCTTCGATGTACTCCGCCGCCAGATCCGCCCGAGCCACGTGATCTCGCGCGGCCGGCTCGTGGCCGTGACCCCGGCCACCCCGACCCGCCTGACCTGGCCCGGCCGGGAGCCGGAGGATGTGGACTTCGGCCGACCCTGACGAAGTCGGCCCGGTCACGGCGGCCGGGCCGATCCGGGCCCATCGCACACACCTCCACCCATGATCACGCAATGCGTTGATTCGGCGACCATGGGTGAGTTTCGGCCAATAGCATGACGGCGGAATCACCGGGACGAAATGCTCCGAAGTTGCACTCGTGCACGGTAATTCCCGCTGTGGCGCAGAACGTTCTTGCCGGGGCTGGACGTTCGCCGAGACACTGAAATCGTGTGCGGAGGAACGAAAGATGATGGAAGACATCGAATCGGCCACACCGGCCCTGTGCCGTCTGCAACTCGGCGCGGAACTACGCCGGTTGCGCCGTGACGCCGGCCTGAAGTCAGGCCAGGTGGCGAAGCGACTCCTGTGGAGCCCGTCGAAGCTCACCCGGTTGGAGAGCGGGGACAACGTGGTCGTCGAGCCGGACGACACTGCGGCGCTTTGCGCCCTGTACGGGGCGGATCCCGACACGCGGTCCCTTCTGAACACCTACGCCACAGTGACCAAAACGAAGCAGGACCGGTGGGACGAGCCCAGGGATCAGCCCAGCGTCCGACCGGGGCTGCACGCCTTCATCGGAATCGAGGCTTCGGCGGCCTCGGTGCGTGTCTACGCGTCGGAGTATGTGCCCGGGTTGCTTCAGACGGCGACCTACGCCCGGGAGACCCACAGGGCAGCGCCGATGAGGTTCAGTTCCGAGGAGATCGAGGTACGGGTAGCGGCCCGCACGGCACGCCAGGGACTGCTGCTCCGAGAAGAGAAGCCCTTGGAGTCCTACTTCATTCTCAACGAGTCCCTGCTTCGTCGCCGGGCAATGGGCCGGGAGGCGACGCGTGAACAGCTCCGACACATCGCTGAGGTCTCGACCCTCCACAACGTGCGTGTGCAGGTGCTTCCATACAGCGCGGGACTCCACAACAGCATGGCCTGTTCGTTCAGCCTCTTCCGGTTCACCAAAGTCTCCGCTTCGGAGCCGATCGTCTACCTGGAGAACATGCCCAGCCGTGCGCTGATCGGATACGCGTCTGTCGTCGATGAGTACGAGCGCGCTTTCAGCGACCTCCTGGGTCTTTCCCTGAGCCCCCACGACAGCTTGGACATGATTCGCGTGACAATCGAGGAGCTTTGATCCATGCCCACGAGTAGTTGGTTCAAGTCCACCCACAGCCGTCCTGACGAAGCTTGCGTCGAAGGATCCCACACCCTCCACGACGCCATCTCCATACGCGACTCCAAGGCCCCTGCCCAGGGCACCTTCCTCTTCCGCAAAGCCACCTGGACGCCCTTCCTCGCCACCCTGAAGACCACCAACCCACCGCCCCACGCCTGACAAGTCGGTGGGGTGTTCACGGCGGGCGTTGGGCTTTTGGTTGCGGGGTCGGGGCCGGGCTGATTCGTGGAGTGGGCCGCCGCCGGCGTAGTGGCCGCCGGGGGTGGGGGTTCCCGACGGGACGTGCGCTTTGGTCGGCGGGAAGGCGGCTGGCAGCGGCGGGGAGGGGTGGGGGTCGGGTCGAGTCCGCCGGGGGGCCTTTCCGGGTGGGTGGGGGCGAGAGCGCGAAGCTGCGTAGGGGGGCGTTTCGCCGTGCGGTGGGGGTGTGGGGGCGAGCGTGCGGAGGTGCGGTGGGTGCGTGAGTGGTGAAGGTTCACGAAACCGGATCGCGTGAGGTGCTGTGGTGCCGGGGCGAGAGAAAACCGCAGGTCGGTGGGGGAAGGGGGCTGTTTCGGGCGCCTTGGGATCCGGTTTCGGCACCCGCCAAGCCCTCACCGGGGCAGTATTGGTTGTCCTCGGTGGTTTGCGTGAGGTCGGAGGGTGTGAGGCCGACTCGACCCGGCAGTTTCGGTCTCTCCCAACGGCGTTGGGAGGGCTGAGGCACACGAAACCGGCACGCGACAGCCAACTTTCCACGCCGGCGGGGCAAAACCGCAGGTCACCGAAACTCAAGGCTTCGAACCACCGCACGAGATCCGGTTTCGTGAAGCTTCGCGCCCTTTTCGCCCACCGCACCTTCGCGCTCTCGCCCCCACCCACCCGGAAAGGCCCCCCGGCGGACTCGACCCGACCCCCACCCCTC